>JALTOP010000453.1:33467-36566 GCA_027000105.1 Planctomycetaceae bacterium
GCTTTTTGTGACCTTTTTGCCCGCCCTGTTTTCGTTTGGATTTCGGTTTGTTTGAAGCCGGTTTGGCGTGCGGATGCTGCATCGAAGGGGGCAGCGACGAATTTTGTGGCGTGATGCCGAGGCGTTTTTCGAGCTCGGCGTTTCGTTTTTCGAGTTGGGCGATACGTTTTTTGAGCGAACGATTTTCTTTTTCGAGACAATCGAGTCGTGATTCCAGATTCTGGATTGTCGCCAACAAGGAGTGTATAATTTCCTGAGCCTGAGGCGTTTGGCGAGCGATCAGTTTTTGCGTGATTTCCAGCGACATGCACAAGGTATAGCAGATTTCCACAAATCAGAAAACCCCAATTTCACACCCCGGGCTGTGAACGGTTACTGCAATTGTATGTGATATCATAGAATAAAGAAGAAACAGAATAATGTACAGTTCATTATCGGCTACTGGAAATTACACAGTAAGGTATAAGGTATCTGTAGACTGTTTTTATTTTATAATATCATATTTCTTATTCACACTATCATTTTACATGAATACCAAACAATGGAATGAAGCCTTCATATATTCAGTGGCATGCGTACTTTTATTTCTTATATTGGTGCTTCTATTAAAAGTATTCGAAAGAATAAATGTTTTCGGAGAATTATTTCAAACCAATAATTCATGTTTAGTGACTTTACAGGAAGACGGTGTTACAGTTGGAGGCCAACACCTAAGGTTCAATGAAATTGCGTATGTCACTTGCCCATCAAGCCCAGAACAATGCGTTAGTTCAATAGTTATATTTTACTCAGGAAATCTCAGCCCAATATACGTCCAGGGTGAAAGTGATAAATTAATTAAATGGATACACCATTTCAGGGAGAAAAAAGTGGTAGAAGGAGCACCAATCTCTTTAGAGTATGACATATCATTCTATTTGTTCATACTATCAATATCATTTATTGTCTACACACTAATATATGATATATTTAAGGATAATAATATTGTATTCATGAGCGTTGGAATGTCTGCCTCAACTTTTGTTTTTTTATCTCTTTTGTCTGAGTATCAGATCCCGTTATTTCTCTCTCCGTTGAAGAAAAATATTCAAATAATGATTTTGATATCGTTCATTCCCCTTTTAACTGCATGGACTCTTACATTCAAGCTTGGTTACTTGGAGGGTAGTATGCTTTGGTGGGGAGGGGAGTTTCTTGCGATGCATTGTGCCCTCATTGCATGCTATTTCCTCTGTTGGTGGGTGTGCCACAAACAACAACATTGAAATCCGTACTTTTTCAAGTTCAGTAACCGTAGGGCAGGCTCGTGCCTGTCTTGCTTGAAAATTAAATCATGTGAGCAAACAACAATCGCACCACGGGCAGACGCCAAAGAGTGAATTGCAACCTTATCATTCCCGCCACCATCAACCAAACAGGAAGGCAGGCGGGAGCCTGCCTTCCTGTGCGTGTCGTGCTCGGGTGGGAAAAAGCTGTTATCAGAAATTCACCTACTCGTAACATGCAATGAATAGTCCGCACAGCAGGGCCTACTTGCTGTTAATTGCTCCCAGGCTCCACCAGGTCAAGTTGGTATTCCGCTGCGATTAGTCCAGGATGATCTCCCTGGCCTACTCTTGCTGAGGAGACGACTACCAGTAAATACTCCCCCGGTTCGTCGGGTAATGTGTAATTCTTCACTGTAAATGTGCAACGTTTTACAGACATGTTTTCCCCTCTTGAGGCGGTGGCCATATCTGTCTTTTGAAAGTTGGTATCTCTGAGTATCCATCCTCTTTCGTTATTTGCTCGTGTGACAAGACCGATGCCAGCACTTATGTAAACTCTATCTGACAAATCAGGTTGCCCCCAGATGACACCTTCAACCTGAATGGTGCTTCCCGCAGGAAGTCTGATTGGTTGTTGTTCAACTGGTTTGCCATTAATGGTCAATTCCACATCAGCATAGACTTTTCTGGGAATCGGCATCGGTTCATCAGGTCGTCCGGGAAGAGGCTTTCCGCGATGAGGAAGCGGGAAATATTTTCCACTTTTGGTCACTTCTTCCGGAAGGTATTTCATCGTCTGAAATTCAGGAATTGCTTCCTCTTCCCGGGGCCATAGGAACCATAGCAGAAGCAGAGCAAGGATGATCAAAACCAGTAAGAAACGCCGTTTGTAGCGGTGTAAAAAGGATTTTTCTGTGCTGCTCATGTTTATTGACTCACCATATCGCCGCTGTTAATTGCTCCCAGGTTCCATCAGGTCTAGTTGGTATTCTGCTGCGATCAGTCCGGGATGATCTCCGTGGCCTACTGTTGCTGAGGAGACGACTACCAGTAAATACTCCCCCGGTTCGTCGGGTAATGTGTAATTCTTCACTGTAAATGTGCAACGTTTTACAGACGTGTTTTTCCCTCTTGAGGCGGTGGCCATATCTGTCTTTTGAAAGTTGGTATCTCTGAGTATCCATCCTCTTTCGTTATTTGCTCGTGTGACCAGCCCAATCCCAGCATCTATGTAAACTCTATCTGGCAAATCTGGTTGCCCCCAGATGACACCTTCAACCTGAATGGTGCTTCCTGCAGGAAGTCTGATTGGTTGTTGTTCAACTGGTTTGCCATCAATGGTCAGTTCCACATCAGCATAGATTTTTCTGGGAATCGGCATCGGTTCATCGGGTCTTCCGGGAAGAGGCTTTCCGCGATGGGGAAGCGGGAAATACTTTCCACTTTTGGTCACTTCTTCCGGAAGATATTTCATCGTCTGAAATTCAGGAATTGCTTCCTCTTCCTGCGGCCATAGAAGCCATAGCAAAAGTAGAGCAAGGATGCTCAAAACCAGTAAGAAACGCCGTTTGTGGCGGTAAAAAAACGATTCTTCTGTGCTACTCATCGTTATTGACTCACCATATCGCCGCTGTTAATTGTCCCCAGGTTCCACCAGATGCCACGGTCAATATTTTCATTGGTATATCGGACTGACCCATCGGCCAATAAAACATTAACTCCTTGAGCATGTACCCCAACAGCGGGGTGAATATCGACAGGATACGGTGAAAACAGGCAGGTGGGTGCATTGGGTGGAAGCAAATGGTTATATCCTGCGGTTCCAGAATTA
>JALTOP010000454.1 GCA_027000105.1 Planctomycetaceae bacterium
ATGCCAATCATAATCGACAACTGGAACTCCAGGAGCAATTCAAAAAACAGAACATTACCTCGATTGACCAGGCCGTCAAAAAAGCCAATCAGCGTATTCGCGATCTCGAAGAATTGACCAGACTCCGCATTCAGGAAACCGAATACGAGCAGCGTATTCGCAGTGCCCAGGCGCAGCTTGTCAAACTTCAGGATGGAGCCGAACTGCCGTGGTGGGCCTCGTTGATGCTGACACTGTTCTTCATGGCTGGCGGCTTCTTTGTTGTCGCCGGCCTGTTCAAGGGAATACAGACCGGCTGGCTCGTCGGGACAATCTACGTGCTGACCGGCATCATGGGAACCGGTCTCGCCTGGGCCATGCGTCTGCACTACGAACAGGGGGATACCGATCTGCAACTTCGACTGGATGAAGAAATAGATCAGTGCCAGTTCGAGCTTGAAAAAACCAGAAGCCGCATTGAACAAATTGCCGGTACACCGGGGAAAATGCATTTACTTCCTTCCGATCTGCAAAAAAAACCGACAGAAGCGGAAATGATCCGCCAGGCAACAGAAAAGTTGACGGAGTTGGAACGTCTGGCCCGCGATGAAGAGAAAATCAAACTGACCAGAAAGAAACTTTCGGTCTATCGGGGGAAACTGGGCGAGTACCAGCGGGATGCCAATGCCGCTCGGCAGTCCTGGTGCGATCTGTTAAAGAGACTCGGCTTGAAGGAAACGGTTTACACATCTGAAGCCTTTGAAGAATGGCAACGGGCATGCGATCTGAAACAGACGCTCACGCAATGGGATGCCTCGAAAAAGGATGTTCAACGACATTCGGAAATTCTGTCACTGTTCCGGGAACAGATGGAACAGATTTCCCGACGCATGCAACTGGAAAATCGCCCACACGGCTCGCTGATACAGACTCTTTCGCATTGGGAAACCGTGCTCGACCAATACGAGCGGGTCAAGGACTCCTACCTGAAACGGAAAAGTGAATACCAGCGTCTCAAACAGGAACTGGAAACTGTTCAAGAAAGAATGAGCCTGGAAAAACAGAACCTGCAAACGTTGCTGAAACGGGGACAGGCGGAGACGAGAGAACAGTTCCACGAAAATGCCCGTCAGTTGCAGCAACTGCAACAGTTGCGTACGCAAGTTGAAGATCTTGATGACCAGCTCGCCACACTGGCCCGGGAAGAACCGGAATTGGCGATCGTCGAAGAGGATTTGCTGCAATTCGATCCGCAACAGACAGAGGAACGAATCGAAATCATCGGTCTGGAAATTGAAGAACTGGAGCACGATATCGAACAGGCGTACCAGCAACTGGGACGTATCAGACAAACTCGGGCCGACCTCGAAAGCGATACGACACTGGCTGATCTGAAGACCCGTCAGGCTCGCCTGCTTGACCGCGCCCGTGTGACGCTTCGGGATTGGCAAGCCTCACAACGGGCGAACTCGGCCTTTTCAGAGATGATCGGTCAACTCGAACGGGATTACCAACCGGAGACGCTCGCCAGAGCTTCCCACTATCTTCTGAAACTGACTTGCGGGCGTTATGAACAGGTACGCACTCCTTTCGGTTCCCACGAACTTCTTGTCCATGAAAAAGATGGTTCGGTTCGACAGGTTTCCGAACTGAGCGACGGGACCCGCGAACAGCTTTTCCTGGCCGTTCGGATGGCGTTGATCGATCTGTTCGCCGGGCAGGGGATCGAGTTACCGATCGTGCTGGACGATATCTGTGTCAACTTCGACCAGATTCGCACCGAGGCGGCAGTAAAGACGCTGATCGAGTTCGCTCATGACAAACAAATCCTGTTCTTCACCTGTCATGATCATTTGGCGAACCTGTTCAAGGAACACGGAATCGAACCGACCTGGCTTCCCGAAGTGCAATCCGAAGAACAACAGCTTCTCGCCGGCTGAACGGAGCAGGGAATTGCGGGATTCAATTTCCCTTTCCTGCTTTCCGTGCTTCCATTGCGTCGCCGAGTCCGGTTCTGTTTTGAGGATCATTTTCTTCAAGCCAGCGTTGGAGGGCCTCCCTGTTCTGTTTTGTTGGCTCTTTATCGAAAGCTGCCCGTAACGCCTTGCCGACACCAAGTACGTGACGCGCAATCTTCAGCCTGGGGCCAAATCCCCAAAGACCGATACGCGCCAACAGGGTTCCCAACGCGGATCCTCCCAGATGCGAAACAGCCAGTGTTGCCAAAATGCCTGCCAGCGACGTCATTAAAATACCTTTCCTGTCCGAAAATTGAATACGATGAAACATGCGTCTCTCAAGTTGCGTCTCTCAAATTGCACCCACGTCTGCTATTTGGCAAATAACTGCCCGGAGATGGAGATAAGGAGAACCGACGCCGATTCAATCGAGAAACCTTTTCTGTGCCAAGCCGGTGAGCAAACCGAACAATCCCCAAAGAAAATGTACTGGTTGCCCGTGAAACTCGGTGCGTATCGCTTTCAGATCGCTTTTCACTTTTGAAACCTGTTCCAGCGTTTTTTTCTGATCCGATTTCAATATCGCAATGGCTTTGACTTTCCCGAGCAGACCCGATTGTTTGAACGTCTCCAAATCCTGTTTTGTCTGCGTTGTCTGCTCGCGCAATGCGTTCAGATCGTGCAACACCCGCTGCAGGGCAGAATCGTTCGGAGGAGGCTCCCGTTCTTCCGCGTTCAATTCTTCTTCCGGTTCATTCGGCAATTTTTCTTCGCCGGGCGAAGGAGGAGAAGGGGGAAGTTCAAGCGATCGTCTTTCGCGTTCTCCAACCAATCCCTTCCAGAGATGGCGAAATATGGCAGAGAGCCAGCCGAGCAGGCCCCGCCTTCCGGTTCGAGTGTATCCTACACGATATTTATCCGTCCCCCTGATCCAGATTGTGGGGAAGGTGAGGTGATCCATTTTCGGATCAGCCACTTTCCAGAATTCCTGATACAACTCCGGTTCACTCCATCGCTTTGACTGGCGATCCCATTTCACAAACCGGAAGTTGTAGCTATCGAAATAGCCCGCCTGCACATCCTGCTTCAGTTGCTCACACGGAAGGCAGTTATCTGTTGAAAAGACGACGACAACACTTCCCCGAACGGTCATGTCCTGCTGGTTTGAACGGCTTTTTTTCGCCTGAAGAACCGCCTCACGAGTCACTTTCCAACCGGCAAATCCGGAACGATGAACGCTCAGATCGGCATCCACATGCAAGGCGATTCCGATCACTTCTCCCTGTTCGTTCAACAGAGGCCCTCCACTGTTCCCGGTCGCGATACGGTGATTCGTGTAATTCAGGCCGAGCCCGTTTCCGCCTGTGATCTCCCCTTCGATACGTGCCCAGTGTCCTCCCGGATAACCAAGTGAATAAACGGCTTCTCCCACGCGTGGCGGTTCACTGGCGAGTTTCAGGCTGATATACGGCCCGCCTTCAAGCAGAAAAACGACCGGTCCATCTTCTTCGCTTGTCGAAAAAACCTTGTGTGCAGCAACTGTCCGGTTTTGCAGCTTTACTGTTACGGTTCCAGGGTGCTGACAATGTTTTGCGGTGACAAGCAGATTCCCTTCCACCACAAAGCCGGTACACCCATCGAACGGAATGACCGCGTCGCGTTCGGCTGCAAACAGGGGAGTTTCTGCCTGATGGATCTGTTGGAATATTATCGCTACTATTGCTATAGATAATGCCATTTTATACTTTTTCATCGGTTTCCTTTCTCTGCTGATGTGACTGTCGAATTGAATTCCCGCTCGAACTGGAAGGTTCCTTCGCGCACAAGCTGGCGTAACAGATCGGCCGGGTTGTAACGTGTCGGATTATCGCGATTCATCCGGTTCAACCGCATCAGGACGGCTGCAACAAGCTCCGAACAGAACAGCTCATTCAAATCGGCGTGCGGAAGCAGCCTGGTTCGTTTGAACAATCGGGTTCCGGAAAGCAAAGCTCCCCCCATGTCGTAGGTGATCTCCTTTCCGATAAAGTGCTGGACAAGAATTCGGCTCAGCAGATCCGATTCTTCATCCACCAACCGATCGATCGGAGAAAGGCGATACAGATCGACGTGCCCTCCTTCGTTGACATAGTCCTGAATTCGCAGTTCGGGCAGATGAGCCTGAACACCTTTGACAGGACGCCCGAGAATCGCGCAAGGATGCCTGCTGAGCGTCGTTGATTCTACCCAGACCGGCGAACCGTGATATTGACAAATGACCGCGATATGTGACGGGCCGATCCTCAATCGCCTCGGTGCCAGCAACGAAGCAGTCCCGTAACTGATCACCCGACCGGTCCAACTCGGACTGTAACACGCCAGTAAATCAAGCGCGTGAAACTCGCCATACATCAGCAACCTCCCCTTTTCTAAAAATGTACATAAGTATATTATACCAGAAAAAGGGGGCGATGCAATCTGTTCTGGTCAGTCTGTCTGTTTGAGAAAGAGGTGCTTCGGATAGATGCCTCGAATAGCTGTTTCAACGGCATAGGCACAGGCAGAACAGGGAGCATTCAGGGAGAAAACCAGCGAGGGGGAAAAGCGGGCATCTGCGAGGAAAAGATTTTCACGCCATGCGTAGCGATGAATGGTGCGCGATGTTTTCGGGGCAATGCGCAGGAGAAAAACGCGGAATCATGTTCAACAGTGCTCAAAAAGTTTGACACCGGCTAAAAAGTTTGTCACCCGGTTTCAATTCAGAGATCTGTCTACCGGCCGACCAGTTGCAAAGGGCATTTGCTGACGATGAATGTTTCGGTACGGTTTTGCTCGTCGAAATCGACGGTAATAGTGCGACGATGCCCAAAGCCGCCCGCATTGGTGACGGTTCCCAAGCCGTAGCGCGGGTGTCTGACAGATGACCCGATCGGGAAGTTGAAGGGGAGTTCAGCGGTTTTCGGCTTCCCTTTCAATAGCGAGGCAGCTGTTGTCAATTGTGGGCGATCTTTTCGTGAAATCGCCTGGCGAACAGCTTGTAAATCGTCCTCGCTGATAACGTCCTCTTTTAGCGTGGAAGAATAGGCCGTATCGGGCAGGCCCTGGGTGAGGGTTGTGCCATCGGTCTGGACGAGATCGATTTCTGAAAGGAAGTCGCTCAGGATGGTTGGCATCGATCGTCCGTGCATTTCCCGATAATCGGAAACGGTCAGGTAAAGCTGTTCCTCCGCCCGAGTCATTCCGACGAAAAGAAGGCGGCGTTCTTCTTCGTAATCCCGCAGTGAAACTTCCTGCAAAACCCGTTCGTGAGGGAGCAGGTTCTGTTCCAGACCGACGATGTAAACAACGGGAAACTCCAACCCTTTGGCTGCGTGCAAGGTCATTAAAGTCACTTTTCCCTTGCTGTCTGTTTCGTTTTCCAGACTGTCGAGATCAGAGACGAGCGAAGTCGTTTCCAGAAAGCCTTCCAAAGTCGTTTCGTCTTCCATCATCTCATCGTAATGCTGGGCCGCTGCGACCAATTCCTCGACATTCGCCAGATGTTGGGCGTCCTGCTCGCTTTTGGTGGCATCCCATTGGCGGGTGAAACCGGTTTTGTCGATCACATCCCGAAGAAGTTGGGCCACCGATCCGGAATCGGCCAGGGAAAAATCCTGCATCATCTTCGCGAACATTTTGAGCGAAATTCCTGCCCGTTTGGGCATTTTCGGGATTTTGTCGGCCTGTAATGCCGCCTCGATGTAGCTTAACCCGTTCGATTCGGCCCAGTTGGTCAGGCGCTGTTGGCTTGTTTTGCCGATCCCTCGCAGCGGTTTGTTCACGGCTCGAAGGAAAGCCGACCGATTTTGCGGATTGTTAATCAAATCGAGATAGGCAAGCAGCAAACGAACCTCAGCCCGCTGATAAAAAGCAACGCCGGCGGCAATCTGATACGGCACCCGATGCCGAACCATCGCCAATTCCAACAGGCGGGAAAGTGAATTGACACGGTAAAAAATCGCGATGTCCGACCATTTCCGCTTTCCGGAATCGACCATTTGACGAATATGTCTGGCGATCGAATCGGCTTCGTTCGGGCTATCCGGAAAACGCAACAGTTCGACCGGTTCACCCTCCGGATTGTCGGTCGTCAGTTCTTTGGCCTTTCGGTACGTATTGTTTGAGATCAGGCTGTCTGCCGCTGCGAGAATCATTTTGGTGCTGCGGAAGTTCTGCTCGAGTTTGATAACCTTTGTTTCGGGATAATCCTGTTCAAAGCGGAGGATGTTCGCAATTTTCGCTCCCCGCCAGCCGTAGATGGATTGATCGGGATCGCCCGTAACGGAAAGGTTTCGTGAATTCTGCGCCAACGCCCGTACAATCCGGTATTGGGCTTCATTCGTATCCTGATACTCATCAACCAATACGTACTGATAGCGATCATCGTAACTGGCCCGAATTTCTTCGTGCTGTTCAAACAGATGCACGGTGTGGAGCAGCAGGTCATCGAAATCAACCGCATTCGATTCCAGCAGAAATTTCTGATAGGCCGGGTAAACCCTGGCGACAACCGCGGTGAAGTGGTCGGCGACGGATTCCTCGAATTGTTTGACGAAGGCATCGGCGGTGCATAGATCATTTTTCGCATTACTGATGCAGGCCAAAATTTTGTTCGGGGGATAGTGGGCCGCATCGAAATCGAGTTCGTGCAAGACGTGTTTGATGGCCTGTTTCTGATCAGCCGTATCGAGAATGGTAAAATTCTGCTGCAGTCCAATGACATCGGAACGCTGGCGCAGCACGTGCGCACAAAAACGGTGGAACGTACTGACCCAAAGATTGCGACTCTCTGAAAGATTCTTGAGCCGATCCGACATTTCCGAAGCGGCCTTGTTGGTAAAGGTGATCGCCAAAATGTTCCAGGGGCGCACCCCTTTTTCGATCAATCGGGCGATTCGCTGCGTGACGACGCGTGTTTTTCCCGAACCAGGCCCCGCCAGTACCAGCATCGGGCCGGAGAAATGCTCCACTGCTTCCTGTTGAGCGGGCGTTAATTGAATTGCTGTTCCTGCCTGTGACACGTCGCATCCCTGACTAAACTCAAAATGGATTGCATGAGCAGGCCATGTTACGCGGTTCGATTCTTTCAGGCAAGCATGAGAACGCCCGGCTATTGTCGGAGGAAATCACGTTTTCAGCAGGCCGGCCGCGTTTTTATAGCGGATCGCTTCTTCGCGAAATCGCCCCAGATTGGATTCTTTCAGCTTCAACAGGGAAGATTCCAGGTAGAAAAAAGGGAAGTGGGAACCGAACAGAACCCGTTCCAACGGTATCAACTTCAGCATTTTTTCGATGCCTCCCACGCTTTCCTGCATTGAAATATCGAAGTAGACATTCCCCGCTTCGACGAGTTCCGCAAGGAGATCGCCACGCAATGTCTTCATTCCATTCAGAATGACGATCCGTATTTTCGGGTGTTTTTCGAGTAACTCCGGCAGCGGTTTCATATCGACAGCGGGAACTCTCAGACGCGGGTGTTGAGTCCGTTCGTCTTCCATTTTCAAGGCGATTTGCACAATCATTTCTTCCTGTTCCGCCTGGGCGAGCAGGTCTGCGAAAAGGCGGTCATCGAGTTTGTAATCGTGATAGTTCGGAAACAGGCGAATTCCGGGCATCTGATGCTTCCGTTTACATTGGGCCAAATCTTTTTGCCAACCGGTCAGTGTGGGATTGATACAGCCGAACGGAACAAGAATTCCCTTGCCAAGTTGATTGCAGTCGTCGGCCAATCGCTGATTGAGAGCGGAAATATCGTGATGCAGCAGTCCATCGAAACTGCATGCCCAGGCCTGCGTGATGCCCGCTCTTTCCAGTTTGCCGACCAGCTTCGCAGTTTCGTCGTGAGGCAATCGGCGAAAAGGCCAGCGGGAAAGATTGATGTTCACGTCGGTAATCACAGTCGGATCCCTTTCTGCTTCAGTATCGGCAGCATCAGCTGCTTCAAATTCCCGCCCAGTATTTTTTCTTTTGCCTTTTCGGAAATTTCCGCTCCATCGACTTTTGCCAATTGCGAGGCGAAACTTCTTCCGCCGATGTCACTGCCGTAAATGATGCGATCTTCCCCCACCTCCCGAACCGCCATTTCCATGAATCCGGCTGTCGGGTCAAACCCGCCGGTTCCCAGATACAGATTTTTTTGATCCCGGACCGTGCGGATACCGAGTTCCCAGTCGCCTCCGGCGTGTCCGCAGATCATCGGGATATCGGGATGCCGGGCCGCCAGGGCGACCAGATCGGCCGGGGTCGATTCCCCTTCAAGATTTCCTCCCGCCTTGTACCAGGTATGCTGAAAGATGACGCCCTTCAACTCGGCAGTCCGTTCGACAATCGCGTCGAGTTCGCTATCTTTACATCTTTTGGAAACCCATAATTTGATTCCCACCAACGGGCCGTGCGCGATACAGCGATCCAGTTCAGCCAGGCACTCCCGGGGATACTTCGGATTCAGGTACGCAAAGCCGAACGCGCGATCGTGCCAGTGTGACAACGCCTGAATGACCTGATCGTTCTGCCTGCGAAAATCATCCGGATCGGGATCAACCGACCAGGGCCAGCCCATGAAAAAAACGAGCCGTTCGACTCCCATCCGGTCGGCATATTCCATCAACCGGGCGATCCGTTCATCAACCGTTTTCCCGTTCACGCCGGATAAATGACAATGCAGATCCCAGATCGATTTACGTGTTGCTGTTTTCATGCTGCTGTTTTTATGCTCCAGTTTTCATGTTGTGCTTCATAATAAGGCGACTTCAGAAACGGTTCGGGGATGGCAGCGGGAAGGAGCAAGCAGTCTGAAGAAGCCCGAAGACAGGTTGGCGATCAGGCTTCATCAATGACAACCACTTCTCGCAGACGCCCACTTCCTTCCCGTGGAGGCATGATCCTCAACACGCAGGGAAACCAGACTTCGCGAGGGAGCGGTTTTTCCCGCAGGGCTGCCAAAACAGGAATACGAAGAACTTTCCCCAACTTCTGGTAATGCGAAACATCGACCGGGTTCAGAAACAGTCTTTTATTGTTGATATATTTTGCGATTGCCTCGGCGAAGTTTTTTTCCATTTTCTGCCAAAGAATGACATTGGCATCCGACTTCAGCGCGATGCTTGCGGTTCCTTCTGTCGGGATATGTCGATTCAGGTTTTGTTGCAATTTGAAGAAGGTGACATGATCGGTTGCCCGTACGAACTCCAGGATGGCACCGGCAATATCCCCCATTTTGATCGGTTCGATCCAGGGATCGGGAAAGTCGGGATCTTCGTCGCCCAATTCTCCCCGGCGGTGTTCATCTTCGAGCATTCGCATCACACGTGAATCCGGCGTTGCAGGGCGGCAGCGTGTGCGGGCCCATTCCCGCAGAGCGAAAACCTTGTCTTCCATGGTGACAGAAAGCGGCACGATGGAATCGCAGGTATCGAGAATGTTTTTCTGTGTGGGCAGTCGATCGTAGGTGTAAGCGTCGATCACGGCCGAGTTGACGATCTGTTCGATTTCCGCCCCGCTGTAACCTTCCACCTTGTCGGAAAGTTCTTCGAGATTGTAATCATCCGGATTGCAGCCTCTTTTCGCGAGATGAATCCGGAAGATATGTTTCCGTTCGTGAAAGTTGGGCAGATCGATAAAGAAGAGTTCATCAAAGCGGCCACGGCGTAAAAGTTCGGGAGGGAGATCATCAACCGAGTTCGCTGTGGCGACGACGAAAATGGGAGCCGTATGTTCCTGCATCCAAGTCAGAAAATGACCAAACATGCGTGTGACGGTTGCATCTTTGTCCTCATCGCCACTTTCCAGGCCCGAAAATGCTTTTTCCATTTCTTCGATCCACAACACAGCCGGGGCAATGCTGTCCATCATGCGCAGCACCTCACGCAGGTTGCTTTCCGAAGTTCCCCGACCACTTTGAAGCAGGTTGCCGAAATCGAGACGAACAAGCGGGAAACTGAGTTGCCGGGCGATCACGCGGGCAGAAAGTGATTTACCGCAACCCTGCACACCGAGCAAAAGAACCCCCTTCGGTTGACCGATTTTTTTCTTCTGAGCGTCCGGACTGAAAGCCTTCACACGCCGCTGCACCCAGTCTTTGAGACCATCAAGCCCGCCAATATCATCAGCCGTTTCGGCCAGGTCGTGAAATTCAAGCAGATCGGAACCTTGCAGCAGTTGTCGTTTTTCTGAAACGAGTTGTGTCATCGTTTCTTCACCCAATTCGGTTCGACCGGCGAGCACTCGTGAAAAAGCACGCTGTGCCTGATGTCTGGTCAATCCGATGACTCCCTTGACCATGCGGTCAAAAAACGCCTCTGATACTTCGATCGGTTTGGGCAACCTCGCAAAGCATTCTCTCAGGCAATCCGCCAGTTCATTGTAGTCGGGCATCGGCAGATGAATGACGGTACAGATTTTCGACAAACTGGCCGGCAGCCGGAATTGAGGCCCGATCAGCAACAGCGGGCTGGCATCGAAATTCTGTGCCTGATCCTGCAACCGCCGAATGACTTCCGGTTCTTCCAGAAAGTGTTCGATATCCTTGGCCAAAAACAGGTAGTTCCCCGATGTTTGCGTGATTGCTTCGAGAAAACGGGGAGCCGTTTCGATGAAGTGGTCTTCCCCTTCGACCTCCAACGCCAAGTCAGCCGGGATCAAGCCGGTGCTTAACGACCAGCTTGCCAGTTTTCGATTCAATTTTTCCGCGAGCTTTCCAATCGCCTCGACCCAGCGCGGTTCATCATCTGATTGAAGAATGAGCAACGTTTCTCTGGCGACCAGACGATCCTGTATTTCATCCAGGGTTTCCTGCATCAACGACATGAGTGAAGTCCTGATAAGTAAAGTCCTGTGCTGTGATTATCCACGATACCGTCATCATCCATGATGGACATGATCGATATTCTGTATC
>JALTOP010000455.1 GCA_027000105.1 Planctomycetaceae bacterium
ACGATGAATCCAATTCTGTTCATGGAAATACTGCAAGGCTTCGCCCATTTGAATCATCCATTTCAGGCAGTAGTTTTTCATCGTCTCGTTTTGCATTTCGATAAACTGCAACAAACCGATCCCATCTATATATTCCATGATCAGAAATGGTTTATCTTCCGTGTTTATTCCATATTCCATGGTTTCGACAATATGCCGGTGTTTCAAACTGACAGCGATTTCTCCCTCCGAGGGGCGTGCTCCTTTGGGGAATCGCTGATTGATTTTCTGTTGCTTTTCCGGATCGATGATTTTTATTGCGACCGTCTTTGCTGTCTGGCGATCTTTCGCTTTCCAGACATCCGACATCGTTCCCGTTCCCATTTTCGAAATCATTTCAAAACGGGAAATCAAATTAACGCGATCATCAACAGGCTTTTCCCGTTGAAACCATTTCTTCAGTATCCGCATATCTTCCTGGGCAATCTGGTGTCGAATTTTCAATCTATTTCCGAACGTTTACTTCCGGACAGTTTTTTGTGCTGGATGAAAGGCCCTTGTTTCAGAATACCTCTGCTTGTTCAGAATGCCTCTGTCTGTAGAGTGGGTGTGGTTCGCAACTCCAGGAACTGGGCCAGCTAACAAAGTCGCTGAAGTTCCCCAAGTTACTGAAGTCATCAAAGTAGCCAATCGGCACAGAAGCAGCGGACAGGATGAGTCGGCATGCCGGGAACCGGGCGGTATTGCTATCACATTGCTATCACAATGGCAGACGGAAACCTCCGCCCTCCCTCCGGGAAAATGTTCTTGAACAAATGGGGGATTCCTTTATCTGTAATCTGCTATAATATATAGCTTATGGCAGACTGTTTGGAAATCGCCCCATCAAAATTTTCCTGTCAACGACATTAACTCTGTCGACAACATCAATCCAATCAACGATGAGCAAACGCATTCTCCAATAATGATCGATCGATCTGTTCGGGAGCCTCTCCCCTGGAAGCAAACAGATACAAAGCCGCAATCACAATACTGCTCAAAGTCGTCGAAACGAGCGAGATCAGCAGAATCGAGATGATCGCAGTAACGATGAGAATGATCCCCAGCAGAACGTATTCGCTGAAAATTGCGACGATCCCCCCGATCAGCACGAAAACTGCTGCAAGATTCGGAATGAATGTCAACAGACCGATCCCAAAATTGCTCACCAGCGATTCTCCCCAGTTTTTCCGGAGAATGGTGGCCGAGCGTTTCAGGGCTTCGATTGGCCCTGTTTTTTCGACAACCAACACCGGAACCACAAAGTAGGAGGCGATTGCCCAAGCCGTTCCCAGAATCGCGGCCACTATCTGTCCCATCCTTTTCGACTGGGATTCAATCACTTTGAGAATCACCCCGACTGTCGCGGAAACCAAAGCCCAGGCAGCAATTTGGGGGAGTCGCCTGCTCGCCGCGGACAAGCCATCCGAGAGGGTCGGGTTGCCCCCCTGAAATCGAATAATTGCGCAAGAAATCAAGGCGGAGTTGAAAAAAACAATCACAAAATGATTCACAAAATAGAAAGCAAACAAAATGACGTAAACAACAGGACTATCCAACTGTTCCTGATTTATCTGTCCGTCATTCAGAAGTACTTCCAGGTAGCCACTTCCGAATAGGGGAACGACAAAACTGGCCATCACCAACAGGCAGCAAAACCCACTGATTAACGGGAACAGAAGCAACTCCATATCCAGAATCAGCACTCGCCAACTCTGTTTGGCCAACGCCCAACCATTCGCCATCCTGCCAAACATACCAAGCCCCCTTTCGTACCAGTGATTCTTGAGCCCCATGTTTTTCGAACCGCCGTGTCGTACTTCAAAACAACCATAACGAATATCAGACATGTGGTCAAATAGCCACCCATTTTGCCTGAGCGGTCAGTTGTGATGCCGAGGCCTGCCTTGAGTAGGTGTACATAATAGACTTGCCTCTCTTCATTTTCTGCATAATTTGCAAAGATAACGTGTTTATTTTCGATCTCGCAGGAACGACATTTCCCTCGCTGGCAAAAAAGAGAGGCGGGTTCCTGTTATTCTGTACTGGGCGGGCCATTCCGATCGATTGGGCGGAAAAAGTCCGATATTTCAAGCGGAAGTGGCCCCGAATGGCTTGAGAGAAAAATGTGATGGATTGCCAAAAAAGGGGAATTTGTGCCGGTTTTAACGAAAGGAATACATTTCCTAATGTCGAAGAAGAGAGATAAGCGGAGAATTTTCCGGAATCGATCTTCCCATGCGGAGTCGCTTTCGCTACTTTCCGCGTCACAATTCATACCTTCGGGAGTTCTTTTCCGAAAATATCCTGCCATTTGAGTCTTGTTCAGACATTAAACATACGTTTGATAATCGGTTCCGTCAGCTATTGGGCTGTTTGGATTCCCTTCCTTTCCAACTCTAATTCCTTCCGTTGACCAGTTTTTTTCTGTTTGCAGGTTTGTCTGCACATAACAGGAACATGACCTGTCCCCAAACATATCCTGTTCAAAGTAACGAAAACCGCTTTTGTCACATTCCAGGACAAATCCGGCTTTACGATATTCCCATCCTTTTCCCCTGATTCCAGGTGAGGTTTGTATTGGACGATTTCGTGCAGTACATAGGCAACAGGGCACGCCCGCATGATTAAAACCAGGAATACATCCGACTGTTCGAGCCTCACCTCCAGAAGCTGGTTGTGTGATTCGGATAGCGTATCGACTCTCCACAACCACTCTGGAACAGCCACGCCTGTTGCAGGTGAATACGATCAATTCGTACCGGGATTACCAGGTCGAACCGAGCGATATTCCTGTCAAACGCAATACATGATATCAGCTATGAGCAAACGCCTTTTCTCGACTGCTGTTTCCCAGCAGGGATTCCGGATCAGTTCCTTGTTTCGAGTAACAGTTCTCCTGTTATTGTCGCTCGGAATTGGCACAACGGCTGCAGCACAAGGTCTGCATTTTGCAAACGGGGGAAATTCGGGCAATCGTGGAGAAATCGTTCAGACTCAGGGGCAGCAGTCAGCCGCCTATTCCATCGGGGCCCGGGAACCGGATTACTATGCGATAAACGGAGCTGGCAATCGTTCCAGTTCTGGTGATCGCGGCTTTGGTTGGTGGGGACGAACTGGATACACCACCGGTCCTGCTCTTGGCCGCGAAGAGTCCCTTCTGTTCTTCGAGACGATGCCCTATCTGTTTTGGGAAGAAACAATGTTTCTTTCCGATTTGAGGTTGTATCGATTGAACAGTGGTCGCCTGGGCGGAAGTGTTGGCGTTGGGGCCAGGCATTATTTCCGACAGTGGGATCGTACATTCGGTGCCATCATGTGGTACGATATCGACGCCACCTACAAGGATGATTTCCAGGCGACAACCATTTCTCTCGAATCGCGCGGGAATATCGACTGGTTGGCCAATATCTATCTTCCGTTCGATACGCGAACACAGCAGGTCGGTCTCGATTTCGTAGCGGATTCCCAACGATTTTCCGGCAATAACGTACTGTTCGATCAGATTCGAACCTCCGGGTTTTCTCTGAAAGGTTTCGATACGGAATTTGGGGCTCCGATTGGCCTCGAATTTGCCCGACGGTTCGACATGAGGGCTTACGCAGGTTTCTATCGTTTTGATCATCCCGCTCTCGATAGCGCTTGGGGATGGAAGACTCGTCTGGAAGCGAATATCGCCAAGTATATCGATCTCAATCTGGGACTGACCGATGATAAAATATTCGACACACGGGTCAGTTTCACGGCTTCCTGGACGCTTGATCCGAATGGTGAAGTTGGCGAACGGGCCAGCACCTGGGATCGGATGGTTCTGCCGCCGACCCGATTGTGGACAATTCCGAAAGCGGAAGTGGGTGTGCTCGAAGCAGGGAATGTTGTCATCAATCCTGTAACCGGGACCCCGCTTCGTATTCTTCACGTCAACAACAACCCGGCATTAAACCCTGGTGTGGATGCTCCAGGAGCGGGGACGGTGTTGACACCATTCGACACGATCGATCACGCGGTCAACGGAGTTAACGCACCGGGAATCGACACTTACGATATTCTTTACGTACACAGTGGCTCCTCGTACAACGGCGAACCCGGAATCGTTGTTCCTGAAGGGAAACGATTCCTGGGCGGCGGCGACCGTGTCGAACACTTGATCAGCTATAATGGCTTCACCACGGCGAGATTGCCACGTGCGATCGGTAACTACAGCAATCATGCCACTTCACCGGATAATGTTTTTGATCCCCGTCCTGTCTTTACCAACCTCGGTGCTCCTTTGGGGCTTGGTGTTACATTTGATACTCTGGCCAGTCTCGGTGGTACGGTTACCTCGAATGCACTCACTGAATTCTCCGGTTTTGTGATTGGCGATCCGAATTACGCTGCTCCGGCGACAACCAACGCGGATAACTGGACGAACTTCCCATTGACGACGCCGGTTGGCGGTTCATTCGGAAACGGGATCGAGTTTGTCGATTTGCCGACTGCCTTGACGCAGGTTCGATTCGTCGATTTGCACGGCTCTCGCGGAAACGGTTTGGACTTCACGAATACCACCGATACGTTCAATCTGGAAGCACTGATTGTCAACCAGTCGCAAAATCATGAAATGTCGGTCGTCGGCGGCGCTCCAGACATTACATTCCAGTCTTCAGTTCGTGGCGGAACCGGTTCGCGTGTCGATTCCCTTGTGATCAATCGGGCCAATGCGCTGGCTGTGACTGCTCCCGATGGGGCCGGAACGCCGGGGGATAATCACGATCTGTTGGTGACCGGTACAACGGGGGGCAATGTCGATTGGATCGATGTGATTACCGATGACGACGGAGGTGATGGCTTCATCTTTACCGGCGGAGCCCAAAGCGATGTCACTCTTCCGGTTTCGACAACAATCGCCAACAGTCGCGGCAACGGTGTGGCCATTTTCGAAAACGTCGGTGGAAACTATCTCATCTCCGCAACACGAACCGATGGCCTTGTTCCGGCGGCACCATTTACAACAACCACATTAACTCCATTTGCAATCGACAACCCCACATTTAACGCCATTCAAATTGGGCGAATTACCGCAGTTCCCGATACGACCACTGCCAGAGTCAGTTTCGTAGATGACATCAACATCATGAACTTGAATCGGAGTCTGTCCGGTTTATTCGTGGCCAATACAACTGGCGACGTCATCTTTTCCAGCAGCACCGGCCCGATGGTCATCGATTATGATGCCACTGGTCTGGTTGGAACAGCTTCCGGGATCGAATTCTTCCAGAATTTCACGGGTGATCTGACCTTCAATAACGCCGTGACAATCAACAACGCGGGAGGCGCGGGGATTCGAATTACGAACGATGATAGTAACCCGGGGACTTCACCCGGTGCTTTTCGATTCACAGCTGCTTCGCCTGGCTTGACGATCGATGGGGCCAATGCGAATCAGGGACCGACTGGAGCAGGAATTGTCATCGGTACGGATCCTCCTGCAGGCCCCCCAAGCAACAACCTGATTGCTGGAACCGGCTACGAATCATTGGTTGAATTCGCTAATCCGGTCACTATTGATAATCGCAACGGTATGGGGCTTTGGGCAGCCAATAACAGTGGAGAAATCAGATTCCTGGGGGCAAGCAGTAACTTCAATGCTCCAACCTCGACTGCGAATGCCCCCAATACTTCCGTCATCCGTCTTGAGAACAACACGGGCGATATCAGCTTTATTCAGATCGACATCGGAACCGGCACCAATATCATCCTGGACTACGCAGACGATGATGACCCAACCGCAGCCGAATTGGCAGCGACCTTCGCAGCGATTGACATGCGGAATAACCTTGGGGAAATCAATTTGGGCTTTGTCAACTTAAGCGGAACTTCAGAGGGTGTTTTCGGGATCGATAACAGTCGAATTACGATCGCCGGCGGCACCATCGACATGACTTTCGCAACAGGGCTGGATATCTTCACCACCGATGCGGTCGCGCTTGTTCCCACCAATCCGATCACACGTGTCGATCTTACCCTGGATGATTTCAACAATGGTCAGACGACCGACTATGCTCTGCATTTGGCCAATGTGAAAGGAAATCTCTCAATTCTGGATGGATCGTTGATTCAGGTTATTGGCCCCGGAGTTGACAGAACAGAGAACGTGACCGCTGGGGCCAAATTCGATAATAGCGCCCTTCGGACACGGGAAACAACGGCCGGTTTGCCATTCTACGGCACCGCTCGCTCGTTGGATGTCTCCCTGACTGGTGTTGATGTAACACAGAACAGCCAGGGAATCTATGCCGATTCCATCGACTCCCTGCGGTTGAGGGATTCGGACTACACACAGAATACGGATGAGGCGATCGACCTGGTCAATGTCCCCAGTTTCCAGGTCACCGGATCCAACTTCACCCAAAACCAGATAGCGGGTCTCTTTGCTGGAACCGGGGCTGGAACGATTCGCTCGATCATGGATCGGACGTTGAATGATACGGCCGTCGGGTTAGGAGGCGAGCCGACTTTCTACGACTTTGTTGTTGGGCCACGAACGGCTGACTTTGGCGATATTCTGGCTGGTGGAGACAGGAACACCTTCAACGACCCACTTGCCAACTTCGCTATCATTGTAGAAAACCGTGCGGCAAACAACACTGTTGGGGTACTGGATACAGCATTCGCGAATTCTGAATCAGGCCTGATTGTCAACAACAATACCTTCACGACCCCGGCCAATACGAATGTGAGAGGGTTTATCCGTTATCGCGATGTTCTGGGGAATTCAGAGGCCAATATCGACCTGGCCATGAATGAATTTCTCACTGCCAATGACGGTGTTGATGCGGAAATCGCCAACCCTGATATTGGTGTAATCAATATTGAACATATTTCTCTTGATACCGAAAACAATGATAACCTCGTGTTCAATGCGATCGATAATCGCATGGTTCTCCAGGAAAATGGCTCGGTTGCCTTCCGAATTACTGATTCAGGTGATGGAACAGCCTTCATTGCAATCGGCGACACCCCCGATGATGCCTTGACCGAGGGACTCGATCCTCAAGCTGATGCCATTCGCGTTGATCCCGTTACGGGAAATCTGATTCTCAACCCGGATATCGAAATTGCTGATACCTTTGATGCCGCCTTTGTGTTCAATCTGGAAACGGAGGCAACCGTTGACATCAGCGATCTGGAAATCCACATGATCGAAGATGCAGATGGTGGCGGTGCAGGAAATGTAGAAGACCAGACAGTCTTCCTGTTTGAAAATATCTCTGGAACAACGTCGATTAATCTTTCCGGAAACACCATCCTGTTTGAAGATGCGAACGCATTTGTCAATCCGGGCAACGGTGCTCTCGGGGTGAATAACAATATGCAGGTTACACAATTCGATGCCGTCAGTGGCGATGTGACTCTTTCTTCACCACTGAATAACCAGGTGGGGGTCAACGTGGGAGGCAATATCTTCCTGCTGACCAACCCGGCGTTGTTGTTCCAGGCACCGAATTCCGCCAACTTTATCGGACAGTTCCAGTTCAACAACATATTCGTGCCTTAACAGTTCGTTGCTGCAAGGGAGTATGACATAAGCAGTTTTCAAACGGGGAAAGGTGTTATTTCCCTGCCAGTTTTGACATTCAACAAGAAGGCAATCAGAAAATTGACAGGGTTCCCCCGTTTATATCAGACGACCCAGCACGGCTGGTCTGATCTGACCGCTGTAACTGAAATGAGATTTTCAAAAGATTTCGCACCGTTCGTAAACTTTAACCGTTGGTAGTACAGATGAACCAGACTGTCAGCATGGCTCGTTCTGTATTCCGACTACTGAACCTGGGAGCTATGACGAGGCGTTGTGCGTGACGCAACCCGGACAATCGTAGTGAGAACAATAACAGAGAAGCATTCATATCGAGAAAGCCCGAGTTGGAATTAATGATGATTATCAGTTTCTTGACGAGGGCTTTCACAAATTCGACCTCTCGGACGAGTCTTATGCAACGGCAATCTCCTCAACCACAAATGATCTGGATTTCGAAGCGTTCATCGCGGCGCTGCGGGTTCAGTCTTTGCTCGCCTTTGAGAATTCACATGGATATTTCACGTTTGCTGTTTACGATCGCCTTTTCGCTTTTCCTGGTCGGAACCGGTGAAACGACCGGCTTCGCTCAAGGAAGCAGATATGCGGATCCCGCCTTTGCAGGGAATCTTCCCTGGGATGTCAGACAGCAGTATTACGAACAGCTTCCTGCCGATCGCGGCGGATTCGATGAGTTCGATTCACCGGTCGATCGACTCTTTCGTCAGGCGGCCAAACAGTCCTGGGTGCAGATCGATTATGTGCAGTGGAATCTTGGTGATGTTCCCGATGACCTGGTCGGAGCCCAGGTTCCGGGTGTTGACCGTCCCGATTTGGGCTTCACTATCAACGACACGACAACCGGTGCTCCCCCGTTGGATCCCAACAATACCGAGCAGACAAGCTATGTGCCTCGACTCGGGGGAATCGATTCGAATAATTTACCCGGCATCAGATTGACATACGGACTGAATACCAATTATGGCTCGTTTGAATCGAACGTTTTCTGGATCTTCCAGAAGGACAGAAGTTTTACCCCAGGGCCTTTATTGTTTGGCGGCGAGACGATTCCGGGGAATCAGGCGACGCGGTTCAACGCTCCGCTGATTGATCCCAATGGAGTGATCGCCATTCCCTTTACCATCAATGGGGCGCCATCCAATCAGGCACTGATTTTCGACCGCTCTTTCCGTATCGATTACACCTCATCGATGGTCGGCACCGAATTCAACTTCGTCTGGGATGATCAAAAACCGCAAAATGGTTTGCATTTCCGGTACGTGTTGGGGTTTCGCTATCTGAAGTTCGACGAACAGATGGGAATCATCGGGACGGATAATCAGGTCGGAGCCAATCCAGACGATAATGGGGGCGAGGTATCCTTCGTCAAATCAACCACCATTCAGTCAAGAGCTATTAATCAGGTGTTCGGGCCACAGGTCGGTACAAGAATCGAACTTGTTGATGATCGGGTTACCTTCGGTGCCCAACCGATGTTTGCCTTTGCCTTCAATCATCTTGACGCCCGTGTCAAAACAACCAATCTGTTTGCCGCTGACGATCCGACAACCACCATCAATGAGGCAACCCCGCCGACATCAAATGGCACGAATCAGGATCAATTTGCCCCCGTGCTTTCTTTGGCCGTTTACACGAAAATTCGTGTTACCAACTCGATGCATATTTATGGCAGTTACGCTCTGCTGTTTTTTGGTGGCGTTTCCCGTCCTGCTGAAAACATCAATTACGATCAGGGAACAGCGCCAGGATTCGGCGTCATTCCGAATGAAACAACGGTTCTGAATCAGGGCTTCAGCGTCGGAACCGTCATCGAATTCTGAAACAGCCAGCTTTGGAAATCTGTCCTCAATACCTCTGTTTTCAGCATTGTTGATTGATCTCATCTGCCCGTTTTCTCCTCACATGGGGGAAACGGTTTTTTTCGTGTGAACACTCCAGAAAGATCAGCTTGAAAAGCAGGAATTCTTTGTTGTGGGAAAATTGCCCAAAAAAGACTTGTAGGTTACTTGATAGTGGGATTTATACCCATTAGAATGCTCCTTCCCCTTTCGAGAAATGTTTTTCGGCGTGGTCGAGTGGCGAAAGGGGGGTGTTTCAGTGATCGGTCAGGTTTGGTGATCGATCAGGTTTTATCGACGTGAATCATGCAAGGGATTGCATCAATCATTTTTTTGATGCTTTCGTTATGGCAAATGGCGATTTAATCACGGGTGAGTTCAAGAGGACTCTCGATGATCGGTTTCGGTTGTCGTTGCCGGGAGAGGTCGCGGGGCTTGTCAGTGACGAACAGGGAGGAACAATTGTCGTCAAGGAGCAGTATGGTTGCCTCAGTCTTTGGGCTGCCGATCAATGGCAGGAGAGGATCGATTCGGGAGTTGATTTGATCCGCCAAAAGATTCAGGCCGGACGGATGCAGGAACGATGGAGCGAGGTTCAGCGATTGGGACGATTGCTTTCGACCCGCCAGACCACCGTCAAGTTGGCCAACCGTTCCCGTCTGTTGATACCGGAAGGCTTTCGGGGTTTTTTGGGAGTTTCACCCAATCAGGAAGTGATGATTGTCGGGGCGGTCATCTGTCTCGAAATATGGAACCCGACCGCCTGGCTGGAAACACTCAAACAGGATATGCCCCAGTTTAATCCATTATTCAAGGAATTGACTTCATAACAAAACAGAGAAAGTAACAGCACGGAAAAATATCTGGAGAACTGCTTTCCAGGGCGGCACAGGCAGGGCGTAGCTCACTCAGCGAACTCATGAGTTGCCGCACGGAAACCAGGGATGGTCCTATGCACGGACGCAGGAAATGGCATCAACCATTTCCACCGCCCGGAAAGCTTTTTTCTCCTCGTGTTTTACATGTCCAGCTGGTTGGTTTTCTGGTCTGTATTGTTTTCTGGTTGGTCGCTTGGGCTCGCCGCTTCCGTTGTCCCAGCACGGCTGGTCTGTTCTGATCGCCGTAACCAAAGTGGGATTTTCAAATGTTTTCGCACCGTTCGTAAGCTTTAACCGTTAACAATACGAATCTGTTATTGTGCGTGTACTTCGCAGAGTTCGTTTTTCCTGGCCAGTATCCACAGAAAAACGCATGAAAGCAGAAAGGCGATTCCAACCATCCAGAGAGGATAATGGATTCCCATTTCACTACTGATTGTCAGTTGTCTGGCGAGTTCGTATTGCTCTCGCAACTGCCCCAAATGGCCGTGGAGGACTCCCAGGGAGTTGTTCACCAGATGGAACAGCAT
>JALTOP010000456.1:0-1445 GCA_027000105.1 Planctomycetaceae bacterium
CGAGCACCTTGCCCGCTCCGCGCAAGCGCGTCGCGAACAAGGCACTCGACCGGACGCTCGCATGGCCTTCCGCAAGCGAGCTTGCTCCAGGACATACGAGCGCCGGTCAGCGCCCGACCCGTTAGCGGGGTAGAAAGACCGTGAAGAGAAACAACAATAATCAAGAGAGCCAGGAATTTGATTTTCATCTTTAGGAAAAATATGCTGAATAAATTACTAATCTTTTTTCTTATTGTATTCAACTTTTATTCTTGTATGTCAAGAAATAACAACAATGCTGCAGTTTCAGGGGATAAAACTATTTCTAACGTTGAGGTTAAGTCTGAAATTGGAAAAAACATAGACCGATATCTGTCAGGTATGGAAGCTCTTGGTTTTTCAGGTGCTATTATCGTCAGTGAAGGTGAGGAAGTGGTGCTACGAAAAGGCTACGGGCTGGCCGACCGTGAGACTCGGCGTCCATATACCTCAAACACTATCCAGACTTGCGGGTCGATTACCAAGCAGTTTACAGCTGCGGCTATTCTGCTTCTCGAAAGCCGTGGCAAGTTATCCGTAAATGATACCATCACTAAATATTTCAATGAAGTTCCCAATGACAAAAAAAACATTACCATACATCAACTTCTCACACATTCTTCTGGCTTACCAGGAGCCATTGGACCGGATGGCGAACCTATTGGAAAGCAGGATTATCTTGACAGAGCAATGAAAGCACCTTTACAATTCAGCCCCGGCTCAAGTTACAGTTATTCCAACACCGGTTATTCACTGCTGGCTATGATTATAGAAAAAATATCAGGGCAGAGTTACGAAGCCTTTTTGCGTGAAGAATTGTTGTTACCGGCTGGACTGACTGAGACCGGATATATTCTGCCTAATTGGAATCGGGACCAAATGGCAATCGGCTACCGAAAAGGCGAACGCTGGGGTGAAGTTTATAAGCGCGGTTGGATTGAAGACGGGCCAAACTGGCATTTACGAGGTAACGGAGGAATACACACAACTGTTGATGACATGTTTAAATGGTTAAAAACCGTTCAGGGGCGTGGGGTTTTAAAGGAAGATGTAGCGAAGCGTTGGACAACAGGTTACGTAACAGAGAGTAATGGATATTCTAATTACGGTTATGGTTGGGTGGTTTATGAGCACAACAGGTGGGGAAGGATAATTACTCATAGCGGAAGTAACCGCATCTTTGAAGCCAACTTTGTTTGGGTGCCCGAGAAAGATTTCTTCTTCTACATTCAGGGAAATACCTCAATGTTCCCTGCGGCAAGCGTAGGTAGTAGTAGTAATATTCTCGACGCTGCATTCGATTCCACGTTTATGATGCCGCCATTAGTGCAAATAGCAGACTCAGCGAAACCTGAAACGGCTCGGCAAAGAGCGGGAACGTATTATCTTGATGGTGGAAATCTGGAGTTAATGGCAGATGATACAAG
>JALTOP010000456.1:1455-2418 GCA_027000105.1 Planctomycetaceae bacterium
TCTTTGATTTAATGTTTAACCATAGCGAGGAACAGAAATCCAGATTTGCCGAACTTAATAATCGTACCCGCATAGCGATGGATAAGCTTCAAAAAGGACAGAAAGATGCACTTTCAGTAATAATAGGCAATGGCGATAATCCTGTTGAGTTTACAGAACCGTTTCTACGCCGTATCAATCAAATTGGAAATCTGGATTCGCTGCATGTTATAGGTACATTTGCAAATGAACCCGGTAGTCGATTTCATGATTCTGGCCCTTGGACAACCTTTGTTTATGCTGAATTTGCTAATTGGAACCAATACTGGAACCTGATTTGGAATGAAGATGGAACCTATAAAGAGAACAGAAGTGGCCCATGGCCAAGCTTCGTTTTGATACCTATAGGAAAAGGACAATATCAAGGTGTCTGACTGGGGCCTCCTTGGGATATAAAAGAAATCCATTTTGAAAATAACTGTCTGATTATTGACAGACAGCAGGCCTGTCCTGCAAATTAGACTGTTTGCACGCGATGCCCGACCACCCCGTTCCTGTGGCAGGTGGGTTTTTGTTTGGCGGGTTTGGTACTCGGTTCGTCGCGTCGGAGTTGGGCGCTCGCCGGCGAGTCCGTGAGCGGGGGGGCCGCTTTGGGGGTTTGCGTGGTCAGCGGCTGACTTCTGCGGTTTAGCTGGCCCGGAGTTTCGCCTTTTGCCGGGTTCTGTGGGGGTAGTAAAGTCTGTGCGGTTCGGGCAGTCCGTGCCGCTAACTTCAACTGCACCTGACGCCGGGGCTGTGCTTTTTTGGAAGGTTCGGCTGGTTTTCTGAGTTCTTTTGTGCTTCGGAAGTTTTGTGTAGATGCGTCCGGCGCAGGTGAGTTTTTTGTTCGCACGACGCTTACGCGTCGCGCGAACGGGTCGGGCGCTGCCTTCGTCGAGCACCTTGCCCGCTCCGCGCAAGCGCGTCGCGAACAAGGCACTCGAC
>JALTOP010000456.1:2428-2827 GCA_027000105.1 Planctomycetaceae bacterium
CGGCGCAGATGACTTTTTTGTTAGCGCGTAAAAGTAAAGTAGCATCAATGAAGCAGAGGGAAAAGAAACAAAAGAAAGGGTGAGGTGCTTCCTCGTCGAAGTTTGGGGGCGGCTATGCGAGGTGAGAGCAGACGTTTGAGTCTGCATAAGGAGAAGAGTCAATGAAAATCAAATACTTTGAAGACACGGATACGCTTTATATAGAGCTGTCAGATGCTGAGGTTGCTGAAACGAAAGAACTGAACGAAAATTTGTATGTTGACCTGGACGCTGAAGGCAGGGTTGTAAGCCTCACCATCGAACATGCCAAAGCAACCTCTGGAAAACTCGATTTTTCTTATGAAACGGTAGCAGCATGAGATCTAATTAGGGTTTGGCGAGTTTGGCTGGATCTCTGCA
>JALTOP010000457.1:0-924 GCA_027000105.1 Planctomycetaceae bacterium
CCATTAACGATCGCGCCGGCAGAAGAAAAAATCTGGGAAGCTCATGTAGGTGAAAAGCTGACGATCCCGTTGACCATCACCTCTCGCTGCGAACATACGGGCAGCAGCATTACGCTCAATACGTTCTGTGCAGGGTTGGGAAATGTTCCTGCATTCAGTCTTCCCCTGAAAGAGAAAAGCGGAAAAGCGGTGCTCGATTTGAAAGCATTGAAGACGCCTGCCGGTGAATACAAAATTGCATTTTATGGAAAAGCGGTTGCCAAGTATCGTCACAATGTCAACGCGATCGCTAAAGCGGAAGAAGAATTAAAGAAGGCGAAGCAGCAGGTAACCGCACTGGAAACGGAAATAGCCACTCTGGCAGAACTTGCCAAAACGGTTACCGCGAAAGACGAAAAGAAAAGAGTCGAAGAGAACACGAAACAGGCAAAGGCGAGTCTTGAACAGGCTGTTGCAAAAGTGAAGGCAGCCGAGAAAAAAATGACAGCAGCGACAAATGCGGCCAAGCCGAAAGATATCGTGGATATCGTTGTTGCCAGGCCTTGCACGATTCGAGTTTTACCAGCGGAGAAAAAACCATGAGCCGTTCATTTCATGCGTCAGGTTTGAATTACTGTGCCGGTCCGGAATCTCGTCGAGGTTTTATGCAACTCGGATTGGCAGGGTTCGCCAGTTTGAGCCTGCCGGGAATCTTTCGTCTGCGAGCCGCCAGCCGACCCGCACAAAACCAGAAACGCAAGTCTGTCATTATGGTCTGGCAGCCGGGCGGTTGTTCACATCTCGATACCTACGATCCGAAGCCGGACATTCCCAGCGAATATCGTGGACCGTTCGATACCATCGAAACAAAGGTGCCGGGCCTGTACTTTTCGGAGTTGCTGCCTCTGCAGGCGCAAATTGCAGATAAGATAACGGTCTTGCGTT
>JALTOP010000457.1:934-2826 GCA_027000105.1 Planctomycetaceae bacterium
CTGGCGGTCATCCAGCTGGAACGATGCAGCTTCTTTCCGGTGACCCGGCCACACGGGATAAACCAAAGCCAAAATATCCGGACTGGATGTGCGTGGCCAACTATTTGCAGGCACAGTCGGGAACACGCCACAGCCCGCTGCCTGCTTATGTTTCTGTCAACGGGCCGGGCGGTTCTTACAACGGGCCGGCCTATCTGGGTGAAGCGTACGCACCGTTTACGGTAACAGGCGATCCCAACAAACCGAATTTCAGTGTTCCGAACATCGGCCTGAGCGATCTCAATGAAGTCCGCCACCTTCAGAGACGTTCTCAACTGAGGCACAACCTGGATCTGTTGGAGCGTTCTTTCGATAAAGCGAATGAACTGCAGGCGTTGGATGAATTCGAAACGCAGGCGATGACCTTGCTGACCAATCCGAAAACGAAAGACGCGTTCGATCTGACCAAAGAAGACGACAAAACACGTGATCGCTACGGTCGTAACACCTGGGGCCAACAACTGTTAATGGCTCGTCGGTTGGTAGAGGCTGGCGTTGATATTGTCACCAGCAGTTTGAAGGGGCCACTTTGTGGACGCGTTAATAACTGGGACGATCACGCGGTAAATCATCACGTATTCGACGCATTGCGTTTTCGCTCCAAAGCGTATGATCAGGCGGTCTCCGCACTCATTTCCGATATTTACGAACGTGGTCTCGATGAGCAGGTGCTGGTTGTGGTCACGGGTGAATTTGGGCGAACGCCGAAGATCAGTTATCAGCCGAGTACCGGCGCCGGCAACGCGAGCGCTCCGGCAGGAACCAAACAGCCCGGCCGAGACCACTGGCCCCGCGCCTTCTCCAATATCTGGGCAGGGGGCGGAATCGAAACCGGGAAGTTCATCGGTGCGACCAGTACGTTGGGTGAAGATTCTGTCGAAAGAGTCTGCACGCCGGGCGATTTCCTTTCAACGATCTACCACCATCTGGGGATTGATTCAGCTCATATTGCGATCAAGGATTTCAATGGACGTCCGACTCCGATCGTCGATCATGGCAAACCGATTCCCGAACTGATGGGCTGATCGGGCGAGGCCGTTCTCACTCGGTGTATCACGACGCGTCAATTGATAGGCGCATTTGTTGGTTGCGGTTGCGCTGCTGCGTGCTTTGCGTTTTCTGGCGTTCTTTTTGAATCGCTTGTGCTTGCACATCCAGAGGTAATTGAACAGACTGTGTGTAGCAACATTCGTCAACACTTGGCTGTTTAATGGACTTTCTGAGGCATGCGATTTCATTTCATCAAAAAAAACAGAACGACTCGTTCCTTCTTTCTTACCCGTTTCCTTCTTTTATTCGCCGGGTTGTTGGCGGCGAGCGGATCATTCTGCCTGGCCGCACCGGAGCAGGAAGATCCTGAAGAGTCCGATTTCCCGCCGGGGCTACTTGCTGTTTATCGAACGGCTCAAACAAAAATTGAACGCCTTGATCCGCAGGTTTCTTTTGATTGGGGAAGCGACTCGCCCGATGTTCGATTGGCCGCCGGGCCTTTTGAAGCGAATTGGACGGGGCTGTTTCTGGTCAAAGGAGATGGCAAGCATCGCTTCCATGCGTATCTGCAAGGCGAAGTTGAACTGCTACTCAATGGAAAGACTGTGCTTGAAGGATCATCCGAGAAACCGAAGTGGATCAGTGGAGAAGATGTTGAACTCGAATTCGGCGAGCAGGAAATTGAGGTTCGATATAAAAAAACGGGAAACGGAGCGGTCATCAAATTGTTCTGGTCGAGTGATCGATTTGCGATCGAGCCGATCACGACGCATCTGTTGTTTCGAGAAACCGGCCGTCCCGATCTGGCGTTACTGGAGCGTGGACGGCTTGAGTTCAAGGCGAGACGTTGTGACCGCTGCCAT
>JALTOP010000458.1 GCA_027000105.1 Planctomycetaceae bacterium
CTTGATGTTGGCAGTGCGATATTCCTGAACTTTTTTCTTCTGTTCCGGCTTGCGCGAGGCGACCCGTTCTTCCAGAATTTTTTTCAGCTCATCCGGTAATTTGCCATCGACATCGTAGGAATAGATTGCCACGTATCCATTGCCGTCCAGGCTGCTGCCAGCCGCAATCTGCTTTCCATCCGGGCTGAACGCGACATCGAAAATACGCCCTTTCATGGCAGGAAACTGACGTACCAGATTAGCATCGTCACCGATGACGCGTTTTGTCAGCCTCTGCATCCGATAGGTGCGTGGGACGCCGTCTGATCCGCCGATCAGAATTTCGTCCCGCTTGGGATGCCGCTCCACAGCAGCAAGTCCCCCCTTAAGCGCACCTGGGGTGATCGAAGTGATGTTATCGACAAATCTCTGAGTGGCGAACTCGGTCAGTTTGGCTGTTTGATCCCGCCCCACCGAAGCAACATAGGAGCCATCGACGGAAAAGGCGGTATCAAGAACCCAGTCGCCGTGCGAACCCTGAAAGAGTACCTGTTTCCCGGTCTTGGTATCGATTGCCCGCAGAGAGTTATCCGCACATCCGAACGACAGCTTTGTGCCATCCGGCGACCAGCAGGCTCCGTAGACGGTGTCGTAAGTAACAGGAACCGAGAGTTGCAACTCGCCTGTAGCGACGTTCCAGATTTGCACTTCCCCCATTCTTGCCGGTGCCCCGCCTGTTACCGCAAGCCGGGTTCCATCCGGAGAGAATGCGACCGATTCAATCCGGTCAGAAACTCCAACAAGTCGTTTCAGCAGGGCAGTACCATCAGCCTTGTGGATGAGGACTTCGTGGTGCCCGGCGATCGCCAGCATTTTTCCATCGGGAGAATAATCCATCGAGGTAATAACCGGCGGGTGGTAATAGACGGGTGGGTGTTTCGCATCGTAAACCTTCTTCGCCTGCTCGGGGGTGTCATCTTTCGCGCCCTGAGCGATCCACGTTTTGATCAGTGCGATCTGTTCGGAAGTTAGAGGTTCTTTTCCCTTGGGCATGGCTGCCTCGCCATTTTCCGGCGTAATCTGTTCAAGCAGCGTTCCCTGTTGCGGTTTGCCTGGCACAACCGCGGGGTCCCCCGATTCTCCCCCCTTCAACAGAGCGGAAAATTCGGTCATCACATATTCACCCTGGGGTTTGGCAGGTTGATGACATCCCTGACAATGGGCCTGAAAAATCGGTTTGATTTGAGCGTGGTAACTGACCAACTTCGGTTTTGCTGGCGTTTCCTTCTTCTTTTCGGCATGTATCGCGTGTATCGAAAAAAGAAAGAGGGTACTACCAGGCAGAACAACAGCGACGAAAAATGAGAAGAACTTATTCATGGATCTGACCGCAACCTTAGCCTCTATTGCTGGCACATACGTCGCATTCGCAGGCTGTTTGGTGAACAGGAATGAAGCCCATCTGTTCAAAGCGAATCAGCCACGCCGGACGTAAAGTGAGTCCGTAACGGTTCTGATTCCATTGCTGGATTTCGGTGCGTACCGAAGGCAAGAAGCCGGGAACGGACATTGACTACATCTCACGAGATTCAAAAGAACATCGTTGAGTAAGCCGATCCGTTAGTGAGGTTGCCCACAAGTCAAACTCAATTTTCTGATACGGAGACTGTTTCGACAAAACAAAGCAGTCTGACAAAAAAGGAACCAGAAAAAGAGGACCGCAAGAAGAATACTCCCCACAGACACGGTAGCCGGGCCACTCAACCCGGCAGGCAGGACCTGTTTTCACAAGCCATTATGTTATAAAGATTCCCATTTTACAAGAGAAAAATCAAATTTCCGGTCTAATGGGGTCTCACAGAAGAAGAACCGCTCTCGTCTTTGTACTACTAAGGGTTAAAGTTTACGAACGGTGCGAAAACTTTCGGGAATCCCATGTTGGTTACGGCGGTCAGAACAGACCAGTCGTGATGGGGTAACAGAGGCCGGATCGCAGGCAGATTCCGGTCTCTGGCATTCCACCAATCAGTTCTCGCATGTTTTGATACGAATGTTGCGAAACTGTACCGTCATGGCCGGGCCTGCGTGCAATTGCAAAGCGAGAATACCCTTTGAACGCCGCACTTTCACATCTTCATCTTCAACTTCTGAAGTAATCGTCCCATTGATCTTGTGAATCAGGTGGTTCCCTTTGGCGATGATGTGATAGTCGTTCCAGTCTTCCGATTTGATGTTTTTCTGCATCGCATCGGAATCTCCCAGCGAGGCGATCACTCTCGGTTTGTGATTGTTGCCGATAACCGTTCGCTGGCCGCGATCAGCCAGTATGCCACGGAATCGTTCGCCATAATTGATGCCGGAGTAACGTGTGCCCGCTTCAAGATCGGCCTGATATCCACCGACAACCCACTTCGAACCCTCCACCTCGAAACTGCGGTACTGGATCCCGGAATTTCCGTGGATGATTTTATATTGCAGTTTCAATTCGAAATCGCCAAATTCGCCCCCACGATAAATGATGAAGGTGTTCCCCTTGGTTGGATTCTCTTTCGTCGTCTGTCCGGTGATGCAGCCATCGACGACGCTCCAGAATTTCGGATTGCCGTCCCAATTTTTCAGCGTTTTTCCATCGAACAGGGATTTCCAACCGGCATCAGCGGTGCGGGCATCTTTTTTGACGACCCATATATTGCGATATACAACCGGGTTGCCATGTCCCTGCAGATACAGACCGTCCGGGTTTGGACCTTCCTCGTTTTTTCCGGGAGTGCCATGCGGCAGTTCGAGATTGTTGTGAATGACAATTCCATTCTGACGGATCGTGACTCGCGCATTTTTG
>JALTOP010000459.1:0-8519 GCA_027000105.1 Planctomycetaceae bacterium
CACCGCCTACCAAAGAGGGGTTCTGGGGGGATTGGGGCACTACGAGGCTTTGCGTAAAACTCAAAATCGCGTTGGCCTGGCGTTGGTGTTTGCAAATCTGGCACTGATATGTGGTTTCAGTGTGCTGGCTCTCTCGGAATTTGTGCCTTTAGTCTATTTCGGTGTTTTGGTGAGTATTGCGATGTTAGGTGGTTTGCTGGGAAATCTTGTCCTGCTTCCCCTGTTATTGACGCGTTGGCAGGGAACCGGATTGCAATAAATACAATAATGGCCTGCAAGCCTCATTTTTCCTGATGATTTGCCGATGGGGCGAGTCGCTCTTGACTCATTTGAAACCGAAGCGTTAGATTTCGTGCCATTCCCGTCAAACAGGAATGGGGGGGTGTGCAAACCAGGGCCATACGACCTGTACTGCTGCCTGTTCATTCCATTGGTGTTCTGTTCGTCCTGCCTCTTCCATCGCGCTTTTCACGATGCCATAACTTTATGAAGACAAGAGATACGAGAAACAACCAGAGCTGCGAGCCGGACAGCGATTTCTTCCGTTGGCTCGGGCGTCGTATTCAGAGCGGGAATGTTTTCCGGGTAATGCGATGTCTCGTGATGCGGTGCTGCACGTTGCTGTTGCTGCTCGCAGCCTGTTGGTTGACTGGTTGTTCGAATGTCAAATCCTTTCAGGCAGACAAGTTACCAGCACGTTTGCAGGCCCCACCACTGGCGAATGCACAGACAATCGATCTGACCAAGATGGCCGCATCGACTGTTTCGACGGATGTTATTGGTGAAGGGGACGTTATTGAAGTTTCCATCTCCGCGGGACTTTCCTCCAACGATACGACTACGTTCCCGGTTCGTGTTGCTGAGAATGGAACCGCCCAACTTCCGATCATCGGTCCGGTCAATCTGAAAGGAGCGGATCTCGAAGAGGCCGAAGCGATCATCATGGGGGTATGTGTCGACAAGGGGCTTTACCGTTCCCCTCATGTTACTGTCACCATGAAACGCCCCAAGATGAATTACGTGACAGTCCTGGGGGCTGTTGAAAAGCCGGGCACCTACAAGCTTCGCGCGAATCAGTCAGACGTCCTGCAGGCGATTGTCGCAGCTGGGAGTTTATCGGAAGATGCCGGTACTTTCGTTCAAATCCGTCAGCCTGGGGCGAACGGTTTCAAAGCACAGGGACGGTCGATGATCGCCTCACAATCGGGTGAGCAAAAAGATGGGGCGAATGGCCTGATTCAGCAGGCCTCAAACGAGTTGCAGACGCAGACATCGGGAGAGTCAGCCGTGCGGATCAATTTGGCTTCTGCTGCGGTGGAAAATCCGAACGCTCTCAAATTGCAGGATGGAGGCGTGATCATGGTGGAACGACGTGATCCGAAACCGATTCACGTCCTGGGGCTTGTCCGCAAACCGGATCGTTATGAATTTCCGATCTCCGAAGATTTACGGTTACTCGATGCGATTGCTCTGGCTTCGGGAACGAACAACCCCTTTGCAGACAAGGTATTCATCATTCGCAACAATCCGTCCGGCGGAGAGCCCATTCTCATCGAGGGAAGCATAAAAAAAGCGAAACGGAATGGCAAAGCTGATTTGCGTTTGTCTCCTGGCGATATCGTTACTGTCGAAAGGACCGCGAGTACCGCGTTGTTCGATGCGGTGCGCATCATTGGTTTCAATATCGGTGCGCGAATTTATTAATTGCCACCAGTTCAACATTTCGTCACTATTGGCTGCTGTTGCAGGACTTTCACCGTATGTCATCTCCATTGTCACAGGAACACGTCGCCCATGAGCCTTTCCAGGAGGAAACCCATAATCCGCTGGCCAATGTGTTGCGTTTCTTCAAATCATTGGTGCGTCGCAAGTGGACAATGCTGGCCTGGCTGACTCTCACGACCGGTCTGGGGATTGTCTATTTTCTGTTGGCTCCACGGGAATACGAATCAAGTGCGGAACTGCTGTTGCTGCACACCGGTGAGGGCAACATCGACCAGACACAGCAGTCGGAACGGACATTGCAGGACAAAATGCCCACCTACAAGAAAGTTCTGGTCAGCGATGAGGTGATCAAGGGGGTTCTGCTTCACTTGCCCAAAGAACAGCAAAAAGCGTATCTGGGGATGACCAAACAGGAGGCGATCAACAGGATACGCAGCGGGTTGAGTGTCAATTCAACCCGTTCAACAAATCTGATTCAGGTGAGATACCGATGCGACAATCCCCAAACAGCCGCATTGATTGTTACGAAAGTGATGGATTCCTTTTTTGCCCTGATGCAGGAAACGAACAAAAGCAGCTCTCAGGAAATGCTTGAACTGCTTTCCCGTGAACGTGATGAGATTCAAAAACAGTATCAGGCCAAACAGCAGGAACTGCTCAATTTACAGGCTTCTTCCGATTCCATCCTGGGAACAGGGGAGAATATTCTCAGCGTCGTGAATGAGCGGGTGATCGAGCTGAACAAATCCTTGGCCGAGGCACAAAAAGAGACGATCGATGCCCAGTCCTTCTATCTTTCTGTTGAACGGGCCATCAACAATGGCGAGGATCTTCAGCAGTTGCTCAGTCAGTACAATTCGGCCATTGCCAGTGACCTGATGAAAATGGGAATGGGGGTCGACCCGCGTGATGCCTATGCCTACGCCCGCTTGCAGCAGCAATTGCTGGAAGATGAATCGGAACTCAGTGACAAATTGAACGGGAAACTGGGGCCCAATCATCCAGAGGTGATCGAACTGCAAACTCGCATCAATACAATGAAGCAGTGGCTCGCTTCACGGTCGCAGCAGGCGATTGACGGATCCAATCGATTGGCGAAGGAATTGGGACCCCGCCTGTTGCAGATGGCAAAGCAGCGCTACGAACATGCTCTGCTTCACGAAAGAGACATCCACGATCGCTTTGTCAAGGAAAAGCAGCTTGCTTCCGGAATGAATCTGCGTCTGGTACAGATCCAGATGGCCGAGCGTGAGCTGCGACGGCTTCAGGCTGATTCGGATATGAATCGCGAACGGATCAAAACACTTGATCTGAATCAGCAGACATCCCTGCGCACACGAATAACAAAATACGCCGAGCCGAATCCGGTGCCCGTTTCCCCCAAGCTGACGGTTACACTGCTATTGAGTATCTTTGCCGGGTTACTTCTGGGAGCCGCTTCGGTCGTTGTTCTCGACCTGTTGGATGATCGGTTCCATTCACCGGACGATTTGAAAGCCCAACTCGGTGCACCGGTACTGGCGATGGTTCGCGATCTTCCCGAACTCCCCGCCAAAACGGGCATCGATGCCATTTTCACCCACACCAAACCGAACAGTGTCGAAACCGAAGCGTTCCGCACGTTACGTACTGCGATCGAATTTGCCGGAGATGGCTGTCAAAGAATCAGTGTCTCAAGTACGGAGCCGAGTGATGGTAAAACGACCGTGATGTCGAATACGGGAGTTGCCTTTGCACAAGCTGGAAAAAGGACACTGCTGATCGATGGCGATATGAGACGCCCTGGACTGACGACATTGTTCGACCTGAAAGGACAACAGGGACTCTCCACCATCCTGCGGGATCCCCGTCCCCCTGCCGAATCCGTTGCCGAAAATCTCATTCACACGAAACTGGACAAACTGGATATTATCCCCGCAGGGCCGAGGCCGATCAATCCGGTGGAATTGCTGACCGGAGATCATTTTGCCGAATTAATCGCCTGGGCCGAACTCGAGTACGATCAGATTCTGATAGATGCTCCGCCGGCTCTGGCCGTGACAGATCCAGCCGTGATCGGCCGGCTGGTGGATGGAGTGATTTTGACCGTTCGTCCGGATCGCAACCGCAGACGCATGATTATCCGAGCCGCTGAATCGTTGACATCCTTCGGAGCCAACCTGATCGGGATTGTCGTCAATCGGCTGGATAACTCCAGTGGAGAGTACGGATATGGGTATGGCTACGGATATGGCTATGGCTACGGCTACGGTCATGACGCCCTGGATGAAGAAGAAACAGACACAGCTGAACAGCGACACGAAAGCCATAAACCGAGACGTAAACAGTTTTCCAGAAGGGGGGCATCCGATAGAAAAGCGGCATGATGTGGTGGAACGTTCTGTCATGATCGCGTCTTTCTGTTGCTCGATTGATTCCAGCAGGCTCAATGATGGAATGGCCATTTGATCTGAACAGTAACCCGAAAATGTTGCCCCAATGACAGGGTTCGGCGCGTTCCGGGCGCCTGGTTGATGGAGGATGATTGTGGGTGAACGGAGCGGATATTCCGGGAGTAAAAGAGGGAAGCGATCAGGCAGGTCGCGTTCCCCTCATTCTTCGGTTCGGTCTGCTTCGCAGTTTCGAAGCCGGTCTCCTTCCAGGTTTCATGTGGTTGATTATCTTGATCTTTCCATCGATATTTCGCTGTTTACAACGTTACTGTTGGTGTTGCTCTGTTTTGGTGGGCGAACAGCACCGGGGCAGTTGATTCTGCTTGTGGGAACGACTGTGACAACCTGTCTCCATTTTTTCCGTCGCAGTCTCGGTTCAAGGTATTCCTGGAAGTGGACCGGACTGGAACCGTTGTTCCTTCTGGCAGCAGGATTGTTCTTCTTCCAGTTGACGCCAATTTCAGATGAGTTGATCAAAACGGTCTCTCCAAATCTGGAGAAGTATCTCGGAGCTCATTTACCCGACGAGACGCTTTCGTCGTCCGTTCAGCCTACGAAGTGGAACACGGTTTCTCTGGTTCCGCGTGAGACCCGATTGTCGATGGTGGCGATCGTCTGTGTGGCCGTCATGTTTTTGATTCTCGTGCAACGATTTCAGAACGAACAACAGGCCAGGCGGACGGTTCTTGCCGTCGGACTGTTTTCTTCTTTCTATTCGGTTTTCGGCATCGTCCAGTATTTATTCGGCAACGATAAATTTTTCTGGATTTACGAGCATCCCTACACGGGAACACTATCCTATGCCAAGGGCTCATTCACGAACGCGAATCACTTTGCAGGATTTCTAGCTCTCTCACTCGGGCCAATTCTGGCGTGGACTCTTTGCCGACGGGACGGAAAAAAGGCCCGGAAAGATGCCTGGCAACCAGGTTCTCAGACCGATTGGCAACTTTTGTTGGGCGGTCTGTTTTTTGCCGCCTTGCTGCTGGGGATTGTGATGACTTCTTCCCGCGGTGGTCTGCTTCTGGCCGGAGTAGGAATTGGAGTGACACTGTTTCTTGTTGTCATCAAAAAAATGTCCGACGATCGTTTGCCGATCGTGATTTCTGTGGGAGCAATTTTTTCGCTGGCAGGAATTGCCCTGTTTGCAGATAAAATTTTCGAGCGGAATGCAGAAGAATTGGTCAGCGCGGATCTCAGCGAGTTGGATCATAATGGTGCACGCAGTTTTATTTGGGCTTCCAATATAAATGCCTGGAGCCAGTTTCCCTGGATGGGAACCGGATTGGGGACTCATGAAAATGTGATACGCGCATTTCACAACGGCGATGCCAAAGGACTGAACTACACGCATGCCGAAAACAGCTATTTGCAGATCGGGACAGAAACAGGTCTGGCCGGGTGGTTACTGTTGGTTGGTTCCATTTCACTGCTGCTCAGATTGCTGTGGGTCCGACTCCGTTTCGCCCCGGCAGATCGCTCCGAAACACCATTGTACGCGGGGATTGCTGGCAGTTTCGCCGTTTTTCTGGTTCATGGCTGTTACGATTTCGCCTGGTACGCTCCCGCTTACATGCTTCTGCTTGCTGTTTATCTGGCATTCCTCTACAGCAACAGGAACGATAGCAACAGGGACGGTCTCTCAGCGGAAGAAGAGGGAAGACCGCAGTTGAAATTTTGTTTTCAGCCGCTGATATTTTCAGCCCTCAGCGTGACCGCCGGCCTGTTTGCTTTGCAATGGGTCCTCCCTGCAGCGATAGCGGATCAGGGAGAAATTGACTATTTGAACTTGACGCATCGAAGATCGGAATTTGAATCACCTGAAGAAGAAATGCAACTGTTGCGATTACGACTTCTCTGTTTGAAAAAGTCTTTATCTGCTGATGTTGAACAGACTGATAACCAGGTTCGAATGGCTGAATGTCTCAGGCGACTGTTTGAACTGAAAATGGCTCAGGAACCTCAGACGATGCCCGCTTCGCAAATTCGCGCCGCTGTTTATGGCGGCGGCTTTGAGAGTCCCGATAAACTTCAGCAATGGTTGAACAACCCCAGCGTGATGAAAAGAACACTCCCGATTGCCAAAGCCAGCCTGTTTCATGCCGAACAATCACTGAAATATTGTCCTTTCAACTCGCGCGCCCTGCTGATTCAATCAGATCTCTGTTTTGTTGAAAGCCCGGATACCTCACTCCCCGATTACTATCTCGCCAGAGCAGAACTGACAAACCCCCATTCCGCGGAAATCCCCTACACAGCGGGGGCCCATGCCTGGAATCGTGGTGATGTGGAAACGGCATTGAAGTTCTGGAAGGAAGTTTATCCCAGAAATGAAAATGTCGCCCAACGAATTGTCGAATTGCTCGCTACGGTATATCCGCCCGAGGAACTCGCAAGCATCTTTGAGCCGAACCTGAATCAGTTGAACGCCATGATTAAGGCGTACAAACCGTTTGATAGCGAACAGGGGCAGATCGCGTCCCTGTTATTGGCTCGGGAAACATTGGAGCAGACCCCCGAAATGCCTCCCAGGCAACAGGAAAAGGCATTGTTGAGGGCATTCACCTACTTGAAGGCTTCTCGCTTGCAGGATCAACCCGCGATCTACATTCAGCTTGCCTGTGAAATCAATAATGATTCCTTCAAATTGCATCATGCGTTCGGCCAGTGGTTGGCGAAAAACAGAAAATTCCGCCTCGCTATTCCTCATCTGCAATACTGTTTGAAGCGAACTGCGTTTGATCCACAACTCGAACATCTGCTGAAAAAGTGCAAACAGAATCTTCAATTGGAGTCACGGCAGAAGATACGTCCGGCCAGTTTCGATTCCCGATAGACCAATCCGGACGGATTCCTCAGTTGTGCGCAGATCCGTTATGCACGCCCGGTTCACGCTGATCGTCGCCACCGAACCGCTAATTTTCTGAACCTTGCGAGCCGTTCGCCAACAGCATCGTTGGCCATACAAAGCTATCTTGTCAACAACCAGGCGAATGTTGACAGCGAAGCAAACAGGCAATAAATGCTGAACCAGCGCAGTTTTTTCTTACGGACAATCTGAAGCAGGCCTTCGAGTGCGATAATGCCAACAACAAAGGAAACGAATGCGCCAATAAGCAATGTTACATCGAACGGAGAGGAGGAACCGGACGATTCGAGCATATCTTTGGCATGCAGGACTGTTGCGCCCAGTATGGCGGGAATGGCGATCAGGAACGAAAACCTAGCTGCCATCTGACGAGGCAATCCCGTCATCACGCCTCCTGCAATTGTGCTTCCCGAGCGTGAAATTCCCGGGACAACGGCCAACGCCTGGAACAATCCAACCGAAATGGCCTGTTTCAAGTCGGGATTTTTTTCTGATGAATTGGCCAAATGATCGGCCTCGGCAGGTTCGAGCCACTCGCACAGCCAGAGCAGCCCCGCTGTTACCAGCAGTCCTGCTGCAGCGACAGCCGGTGTCTCAAAAGCAGATTCTATCGCGTCTTTCAATGTCAAGCCAACCAGTACGATGGGCAGCGTCGCGATAATGATTGCCAGGATCAGCTTTCTGTCGAACAGCAACGAGCGCAAATCCCTGCGATATACCACCAGTATCGATCCCAGAGTTCCGAGATGAAGGGCAATGTTCATTGCCAGATCATCCGAGGCGGACTCCACGCCGCCGGAAAGCATTTCATTCACAATCACCAGATGACCGGAAGAACTGATCGGCAGAAATTCTGCAATCCCCTGGACAATGCCGAGGATAATGACCTGAAACAACTCGTGAGCATCCATGCGTTATTCAAATTTCCGGAAAAAACGGTTTGCTGATCAAAATCATATTGAACCGATGGAATCGAGCCAGCGTCCAATTGCATCGAAATCTTCAACACTCAATTCTTTCGGTTGTGGGCGGGAAATGACAGGATAGCCTTCCCGGTTCAGATACTTTTGCAGCTTCTGTGCTATTTTTTGCTGCTCCTGAGTGATAGGAGAAAGGAGTACCTGTAGCCGATATCCCGGTTCGTTAAAAGGGGCGCGAAATCGACGGGGAATCCCCATCGAAAACAGTCCCTCAAAAATTTCCTTGTGCTCAAAAACAAACAGCCACGGGAAACTGACATCCTTCCCCGTCGTGATCAGACAGGTCAAATTCGGATCGAGATGGTAATTTTGTTCGACATCTTTAACGCAGTCCAGTAACCAGTTCACGTCGTCGCTTGAGAACTCTTTCAGGTTTTCTGAAACCGGCATGACCAGAAGAAAGCCACGGGTTCGGCATATCCGTTTCCATTGGGCCAGATCCTTTCCGGGGACGGGTTCTCCGGAAGCGGGAAGCCACAACGCCAAGCCGTAACCTGCCTCGTACTGGAAGTC
>JALTOP010000459.1:8529-10792 GCA_027000105.1 Planctomycetaceae bacterium
TCAAATCGGGGAGAGGCAGTTGATCGACAATCGAATCGGGAATCGAGCCTGTTGTGACTTCCATTTTCCGGGTTTCACCTGCCCGAACCACTTTCAATTCTACTTTCTCGTTGGGCTGTTTGAGTAAAAGCTGAGTGCGAAGTTGATCGTACGTGGCAATTTTCAAATCGTCGATGCCAACGATGCGATCCTTTTTTTTCAGTCCTGCTTTTTCAGCCGGCGAATTCGGATACACGTAGCGGATGATCGCGCCTGTCGAATCGACGGAGCGGAGACGCTGACCGAGGATTCCGAGCCAGCCTTCCCGAAATGGTTCCAGTTGATCGGTCAGTTGGACGGTCAGTTTTTCTGTCTTATCGCCACGTTTCACAACTAAAGAGACCGTTTCGCCGGCGTATTTTTTACCGAGTTGCTGTTTGACATTTGCCACCGTTTTGACAGGCTTCCCTTCCAGGGAAATAATCAGATCCTTTGTTTTCAAACCTGCTTGGGCAGCAGGAGAATTGGGGCGAATTTCCTGAAGAACAGGCTTTGCCAGAAACGGGGGTGTCGTTCCGAAACTGACGCCCATCAAACCCGCTTTCAAATCGGTTCCGGCTTTTAATCGATCCAGAGCAGCAAACACATCCTGCAACGGAATGGCGAAACCGATGCCCGAATCGTACCAGTTGACTCCTTCGGTCAGTCCTTTTCCCGTCGGTGAAAGCGGGACGAGAATTCCCATCACATTGCCATGAATATCGACAAGCGGCCCCCCGTAATTCGCGGGAGAAACTTTGGCATCAGTCTGCAAGGCTTTTCCATCAATTCGCCCCAACGCGCTGATAAGACCCAGCGAGACATTCGGCAATGGAGAGTCATAGGTTCTTCCCAGTGCAATCGCCCATTGACCGACACGAATCTCTTTTACGTCGACCGGTTTGGCCGGGACAAGATTCTCAGCCGATACTTTCAGCAGTGTCAGTTTTTTCAAATGATCCCGGGCGACCACAACTGCGGGAATCCGCTTGCTGCTTTCGGGTAATGTCACCAGAATTGAGGCGGGCTTCGCTGCGAAGTTGAAAGAACTGGTGATAATGTAACCGTCATCGGAAACAATGACACCAGTCGTGGGGCCCGTGTTTATTAATTGGCCATCGAGAAGATCCAAACCACCAATTGTTTCGATCCTTACAATGCTTGAGGAGGCGCGCACAACCGCCCGCTTGATAACCGCCTCACCCTGTTCACCGGGAAATGGTGCAGCTTGAACAAACGAACCGATAACGAGCAGGCAAAAAAGCACCGCAAAAGTCTGCTGCCATTCAGGTGGCCGCTGGTTGATTATCGCCCGACTCATCAGTTTGCCCCCATCATGCAGACAAATCATACAGATCAAAAAGGTATCGCAGTAGCAGGCGTGGAGCAAAGCAGCTATCGACGGCTCGACTGGATGCGCATCACCCGAGGTAATGTTCCCGGCCCGATTCCATTCTGCCCACGTTCCCGTTATGCCATTTTCCGGTAACAACTGTTCTGCCGTCAAGTCTTTTTGAATGGAAACCGGTTCTGCAGAGAGACTTATTGTTCACCTGAATCAAGAATGGCAGGGACAACAAAATACTTTCCATCGGTCTCGGGGGCATTCTTGAGCGCCTCTTCACGAGGCAGCATTTCGGTCAGCTCATCATCCCGGAAAACATTAACCACTTCGATTGGGTGGGCAAGTGGTTCGATCTGCTCGGTATCGACCTGATTGAGAACCTCAACATATTCAAGAACACGCCCCAGGTGGCTCGACATCTCCTGTAACTCTGTTTCTGAAAGCTCCAGGTTTGCCAGTTGAGCCACTTTTTTGACGTCGTTCAAACCGAGATCAGCCATGCGAAAACGCCTCCGGCAGAAGAGACCCCTTGTTGCAGATGAGCGACAAGCATTGAGTATAACGGCAAAAAGGGCTGTACCACGCCACAGCCCCGCGCTACGGATTTTGCCGGGAGGTTACGATTCGCCTTCGAGTTCCGGCAAAGTGAATGGTTCGCGAACGACCGGTTTTTGGATCAAACCGGCGCGAATCATACTGACGGGCACCCAACGACGAACGACCTTGCCATCTTCCATCACTCGAATTTTTTGCAAATTCTTGCGGAAATAACGGCGCGTAATCCCGGTCGTTTTACGACCGTTACCACCCAGATATTTCGGTTTACCACGCTGGGAAAGAGAGTTTCCCTTTTTGGGTTTGTTATCCCCGTACAAAGCAATCAGCTTTTCCCGCTTGGCT
>JALTOP010000460.1 GCA_027000105.1 Planctomycetaceae bacterium
GTCGCTCCCGGTGCCGCGGAAAAATATACCCGAAAAATGATTGACGCTCTCACCGCATTCGTGGGCGATTACGGAGCGAAAGGACTGGCGTTTTTCCGTGTCAAGGAAGACGGGCTCGATTCCCCCATCGCCAAGTTCTTTTCGCAGGAGCATCAACAGGCGATCATCGAAAAAATGCAGGCCAAACCGGGCGATCTCATCTTCTGTGTGGCGGACAAAAACGAAATCACCTCTGCCGCGCTGGCAGCACTGCGAAATCGATTGGGCAGCGAACTCGAACTTTACGACCCGAATGAGTTTTCCTGCCTGTGGATTGTCGAATTTCCGCTGCTTCAATATGACGAAGAAAACAAGCGTTGGGCCGCGGAGCACCATCCGTTCTGTTACCCGCATCCGGACGATATCGAATTACTGGAAACCGATCCCGGAAAAGTGCGGGCGCAATCGTATGATCTGGTCGTCAATGGCTACGAGGCGGCTTCAGGCAGTATTCGTATCCACGATCCGGCGATTCAACAGAAGATATTCGATTTGCTCGAAATCGATGAAGAAGAAGCCGAGGCGAGATTCGGGTTCCTTCTGGAAGGGTTGCGTTACGGTGCGCCCCCTCATGGCGGCATCGCTCTCGGTTTGGATCGCTGGGTGATGCTGTTATGCGGTTACGACAACATTCGCGATGTGATCGCATTCCCGAAGACACAAAAAGCCTCTGATCTCCTCTCCGGTGCGCCGGCACCAGTCGATGAAAAACAGCTCAAGGAATTGCATATTGAACTCGACCTGCCGGAGTAAACAGGCGTCAGGCGTTGGGGATGAGGCACCAGGCGGGAGAGAATTTTCAGGTGAGCCGGGTTTTCAATGGATAAAACCCAGCGAGGCTGGTTCATTCTGATAACCGTAACCAAACTGATATTTTCCAAAATTTGAGAGCAATTCGCAAACTTTTACCGTTGGTAATATAACATGGACAATCAACCTCAACTACTTTGCGAGCAACGGGACAGTGTTGTTCATCTGACACTGAATCGTCCGCAAAAAAGGAACGCGCTTTCGTTGAGTTTGCTGCAGGATATTATGCAGGAACTGGAACGGATTGCCGGCAATCCGTCTGCTCGGGTTGTTGTTCTTGGAGGGAACGGCCCCGCTTTTTGTGCCGGGCATGATCTGGGTGAAATGGTCGATCAACCGGAAGAATTCTATCGCGATCTGTTTTCAAGCTGTACCGAGGTGATGTTGAAGATCAGGCAGCTACCGCAGCCGGTGATTGCCCGGGTTCACGGGATGGCGACTGCAGCAGGGTGTCAACTGGTTGCCGCGTGCGACCTGGCGGTTGCAACAGAGGCTGCCCAATTCGCAACGCCGGGCGTGAAAATTGGTCTGTTCTGTACAACACCGATGGTGCCGCTGGTACGGGCGATTCCCGCTAAAATCGCCATGGAAATGCTCCTCACCGGCACCCCGATCTCTGCCGACAGAGCCTACGAAATCGGTCTCATCAACCGCGTGGCAAGCGAAGACGAACTTGATCCTGTGATCGCGCAGTACTGTCAGAAGATTTGTGAATCGAGCCGATTGACCAATCAGGTCGGCAAACGGGCCTTTCATCGACAATACGCAATGAACGAAACCGATGCGTACAACGACGCGGTCGATGTCATGACAACCAACATGCTGACACACGATGCACAGGAAGGAATTAGCGCTTTCCTGGAAAAACGACCACCACAATGGACGGGGAAATAACAGAGGGCGGGGAATAACAAGGCCAGCTTGATGAACGAGACATCGCGATTACCCACGTTTGAAGAGCTGTATCAATCGGCCGATGAATTATCGCCGTCGGTCGGTGTTGCGGTGGCCGGTGGGGATGATCCCACGGTTCTGGAAGCCCTGGCGGAAGCTGCAAATCGGGGCTGGGTTCATCCGATCGTCTGCGGGAAACAGGTTCGTATTCTGGAATTGGTCGACGAGTTGTCAATTGATCTGTCCGCCTTCACTGTGATCGATTCTGAAACCCCCGCGATTACCGCCGTGCAGCAGATTCACACCGGCCATGCCGAACTGTTAATGAAGGGGCAGGTGGCAACTCCCGATCTGATGAAGGCGGTCTTGAACAAACAGACCGGTCTGCGTACCGGACGAATTATCTGCCAAATGGTGTTGATGGAAATCCCGAAGGATGATCAGTCGTTCCTGATGACGGATACCGGCATCACCGTTTCTCCCACCTTGGAACAGAAACGCGATTTGTTGAATCATCTGATCGAAACGGCGGCATCGCTGGGATGTCTATTCCCGAAAATTGCGATTATGTCTGCTACAGAAAAAGTGAACCCGGCCTTACCGGATACCCTCGATGCAGAAACATTGACGAAAGAAGGGGCAAGCGGTGTGTACGGGCACAGCGTTGTCGAAGGGCCGCTCTCTTTCGATCTGGCGTATGCACAAACAGCTGGGAGCAGGAAACAGATAGATTCCCAGGTGATCGGGCAAGCCGACGGGATGCTGTTCCCCGATCTTCTCAGTGCGAATCTGACCGTCAAGGCGATCATGTACGCTGCCAATTCACGTTTCGGGGGTATGCTTTGCGGCACTTCTGCCCCTGTCGTGTTTATGTCACGGGCCGACGATGTTACGACCCGCCTCAATTCTCTTGCCTACACGCTGAAAATCCTTCATAACCGCCAGGCATAACCATCAGGCATAGCCATCAAACAAAACAATGAAGTCTGCTTGTGCCTGTTTCTGGGGGATCTAATCGTCCTGCCGGATAGTGGTTTTTCATTTCACGCTTTACTAACATGAGCG
>JALTOP010000461.1 GCA_027000105.1 Planctomycetaceae bacterium
ATGTCGAATCGCTTTCCGCGTATGCGCGTCAGTTTCTGGGACAGATGCCCAAGCCGAAGGTTTCGCAAATTCAGGGGCTTTCTCCTGCGATTGCAATCGAGCAGAAAACGGTCGGCTCGACACCCCGTTCCACCATCGGCACGGTGACAGAAATTTACGATTATTTGCGGGTTCTGTACGCCAGACTGGGCGTACTTTACTGCCCGGATTGCGATATCCCGGTTATTCAGGTCACGGTAGATGATATTGTCGATCAAATTCTGGAATACCCCGTGAATTCACGGGCGCTGCTATTGGCCGATGTGAACAAAGGAAAACAGCAGACGTGGGATGAACTTTGGGAATCGTTGAAGAATCAGGGCTATTCGCGGGTTCGCATCAGCGGAGAAACGCATCATCTGGACGATGTTCCCGATTTACCGGCGAGATCGACACGCAAAATTGAGGTGGTGATCGACCGTATTACAATCCGTAACACAAAGGCGAACCGCAGTCGCATTGCGGAATCGGTGGAACTCGGCCTCGGTTTCGGCAAGGGGCATCTGGCGATGGCGATTGTCGATGAGGAAATCAAGGAAACCAAATGGGAACATCGACATTTCAGCGTGCATCTTTCGTGTGAAAAATGTCACCGTTCTTTTGAGCGTCTGACTCCGCAAAACTTTTCGTTCAATTCGCAACTCGGCTGGTGCGATTATTGCGAAGGGCTTGGCGTAGAACGGGGTGTGAGGCAGTCGGCGATCATCGCTGATTCTTCGCTGACACTACTTGAAGGAGCGATTTCCGCATGGCCGAACCCGATGTTGACACCGTTGTTTCGACAGTTTCTGGAAGGAATTTCCGCGAAATTCGGGATCCCGCTCGATGTTCCGTTCGTGCGGCTTTCAGCGAAACAGCAATATCTTTTATTTTATGGTTCGGAAGAAGAATTTGAAATTCCGGGCCAACCTGGCTTGACCGCGACGTATCGCGGGCTGTATCCCTCACTGCATCAAGCGTCCCGTCTTTCCTACGATTTCCGTCGCGCGTTGCACGATTATCTTGGTGAACAGGATTGCTCGCAGTGTCAGGGAACCCGATTGCGAACCGATGCCGCTCATGTGCAGTTAAACGGACTGACGTTGCCTCAACTTTGCAAAATGCCGTTGCGGGATGCCCTTGCTTTTCTCGAAGAATTGAAGCCGACCAAAAAACAACAGCAAATTGCAGGCGATTTGATCGAAGAGGCAACACATCGCCTGCGTTTTCTGGTTGATGTCGGGCTCGACTATCTCACGCTGGATCGCCCGATGCCGACGCTTTCGGGCGGAGAAAGTCAGCGAATCCGATTGGCAGGTCAACTCGGGCGCTCTTTGACGGGTGTTCTTTATGTGCTCGATGAACCGACAATCGGCCTGCATCCGCGCGATAACAAACGCCTGATCGGCGCACTCGACCAGTTGCGCGATCTCGGCAATACGATCGTGCTGATCGAGCATGACCGCGAAGTAATCGAAGCGGCTGATCGCATCGTCGATTTCGGCCCCGCAGCCGGGCGTTTGGGGGGGCAGATCGTTTCACAGGGAACGGTTAATCAGGTCAAGAAAGATAAAAAATCGCTGACCGGAAAGTATCTGAGCGAACGACTCGATATCCCGATCCCGCAGCGACGCGAACTGACAGCCCCCACAGCGGAAACGAATCAACCCTCATTACAGTCCTCATCGCGAAGGAGAGGGATTTATTACGACGGCGCCCCCGTACCGAAATGGATTCACCTGACCGGCGTGCGGCATCACAACTTGCGCCATGTCGATTTGAGCATCCCCAGAGCGGCGATCACCTGCGTGACCGGCGTGTCCGGTTCCGGGAAAAGTTCGCTCATTATGGATACGTTGGCAGAAGCGGCTCGCAAGGTGATTCATTATGTGCCCACCAATCCGGGGCTTCATTCCGATTTGACCGGCATCGAGGGGATCCGGAAAGTGGTTGTGATCGATCAGCAGCCGATCGGCAATACACCTTCCTCCTGCCCGGCGACCTACATCGGCGTGTTCGATCATATTCGTGCCCTGTTTTCCAAACTGCCCGAAGCGAAAAAACAGCATCTTCATCAGGGAAAATTCAGTTTTAATGTGGAAGGGGGACGCTGCGAAGAGTGTTCCGGCCTGGGTCAAAAATGTATCGAAATGCACTTTCTGCCTGATGTCTGGGTTGAATGCCCTGCCTGTCACGGGAAACGTTTCAACGAAAAAGTATTGGGAATTCTGTACCGCGGGCATAGCATTTCCGACGTACTGAATATGTCCGCCCGAGAGGCCAGTGAACTGTTTGCGGATATGCCCAAAATTTATGCCCCGCTGAAAATCATGTGCGAAATCGGTTTGGATTACCTCAATTTGGGACAATCCGCACCGACACTTTCCGGAGGCGAATCGCAACGGATCAAGTTGGCCGCTGAACTGTCGCGACCGAATTCCGGGCGCTCCCTTTACATTCTCGATGAGCCGACCACCGGGCTGCATGTTGACGATATTTCCAAACTGTTGGTTGTCCTCAACGGACTGGTTGATATCGGGAACACGGTCGTCATTGTCGAACATAATCTCGATGTGATTAAAACAGCGGACTGGGTGGTTGATCTCGGGCCGGAAGCAGGCAGCAGGGGCGGCTGGATTATCGCCCAGGGAACGCCGGAGCAGATTGTGGAACAGGCTCAACAATTGAAGAAAAACCGAAAGTTCATCGACCCGGCTAACACCATCCCCTGGCGATCCTGGACCGGCGAAATGCTCGCCCCGCTTCTGAAAGGAAAAAAACAGACCA
>JALTOP010000462.1 GCA_027000105.1 Planctomycetaceae bacterium
CCTGGCGAGGGTTAGTGTAACCCTGTTTTGTTTCGTTCTTTTATGCCGTTCTTTCTCAGGCAGAAGATTATAGCTGGACAGAATGTAATAGAATGTTTCTGAAAGAAGCGTTCTGTTTCAAGTCGGGTTTGGCATCTGTGATTTTGCGTATGTGGAAAGTATCGAAAAAAGCATGAAAAGCCTGCTGACCAGACCTCTCATGCTTTTCGTACAAATTCAAGTTGCTTTCAAATTGCTGCAACCCGCATTTGATCTCCCTTGAATCCTGATATTTTCAATCAGAGAACCGGAGATTGCGAACTGCGGCAACGTGATGTTTGAACCGTTTCCGCACGCAGCAGGTGATGCGTTGCGCCTTTGCGTATTTCGTCAGAGAAAACTCACGAAAACCGTTCGCCATCGACATCGAGGCAATGCCCAAAAGGCAATGCTCAAATAGTAATGCCAAAGTTTGAAGCTAGGAAAGCCAACTGAGTGTCCAGGCGGAAAAGCTGGCGAACCCGCTGACCAGAAACATCGGCAAATACTGTCTGGCCGATCGCTGTCTGTTGAGAGTCATTGAAGCGGCCTTGAGTCGAAGTTCGTGATTCAAGGCTTCCAGAAATTGGAGTTGAATTGAAGCACTCGTGTCGCAATGCATGATATTCGCTCCTGAAACAGTTGCAGGCGGTGTAGAAATTGACAATCGATGCCTACCGCCGGGACTGTCTTAAAATGAGGAATACGAAAGAGGGACATCGCTGTTGAAGCGAAAGGATCGATGGAGCCAGATCGCAATTTTCATCAGCGATCGTTTCGGGTAGAAATCAGTTTGGCAATTCTGCTTTCCGTCCAGAGATCGACTTGATACATTTTGCGAGTCCTTTTCGGGATCGATTCTGTTGCACCTCGGAGGATGTCTTCTTTCGATAATTGGGGGTGAAGGCGTTGCCGCCTGTTTGGAGGTATCGGCAGGACAGGGGGAATACCTCTATTGAGGGGGAACAATAAGCCGGGGCTTTTACGGGATATGGCTCAGAAGGGATTGTTGTACGGGTTGGACGTATTGGGACTTTTTTTCCAATGCGATAATTTTTTCCAGTGCGGTAAGTGGTAGTCGATCTGATAACGGTGCCGCCTGTTTTACTGACGGAAATCGCTCTCCCCGACAGATAATCGCTCTCGGTGTGCTGGATAAATCTCTCATGACCAGACTAGAATGCTGTCAACGGCTGTTTTATCTGTTTGCTTTGGTTTTTCTCCTGTTTTGATGGGGTGTATGTGTGATCGATACCGTTCTGTTAAACCGTTTGAACCGATGTTCCGCGAGAGTTCTGCTGTTGTCCGTCTCTTTCCTGATTCTTTTTGCGGGGGGGTGTGGCAACAATTCTTCCAATAATGATTCTTCCAATAATAACGAATCGGCTGGTACCGATCTCGATTTGTCTTCACTGACACAACAAGCGCAGACTGATGAAAACAGGGAGGAATCTCCCTGGGTCGGGCGATGGGAATTGATGCTGTGTAATCAAACAAGGCAGACCCCCCTGGCGTTGCTTCAGATAGAAGATCGGGCTGGGCAATTGCAGGTCAGAATGTTGGACAAACCGCCGGTTCCCGAGTTGGAAAAGCTGAACCTGGCGGGTGTCTACTTCCGGAAAGAGGGAATTCTGGTTGCCTTTCAGGCGGGAGAAAACAAATTCAGTTTTGAGGGAACGATCCATGGCGATGTTGTTTTGGGGTCAATTTTTTCAGATAAAGAGGTTTCACCCTCACCTGCTCGCATGTTGAAGACATCCATTTTGAACATGCAGGGAGTCGAATTCCAGCAGGTTATTGAAGATACAAAACAGTACGAAGCAGCTCTCGCCTCGGCAGATGCAGTCGCCTCGCTGAATCGGTTTATTGACGAGCATCCTGATAACCCGCTGATCTTCCTCGCCATCGAGCAGAGACTCGATCGGGCGCACGCAGCAAAAGCACCCGCGGAGCGGGTCTCGGAAATTGCCAGGAAAATGAAAGAGATGGCTTCACGATGGGGAGCGAATCTGACAGCAAGAATAGATATCGATATCGTCGAGAAAACTGTCGGAAAGCCTTCCTATCGTGAAATTACGCTTGGGTATTTTGGTGAGTTGAAAAAAATGGTCGGGCAGACGCCCACTGAAATGGTGAAGAAACTCCTTTATGAATTCCAGGCAAGGATCGATTTGGGCGATACGGATGAATCGAAGCAGAAGGCGGGCGAAGCGGCTATCCGGGAGATCCTCAAGGAAAATCCTTTCTATTTGAAATTGGATATTACTTTGGCCGAGTATTATGAGAGGAAGGGACAACCTGAAAAGGCATTGAAGATTTACAGTCGGTTAGCCGCTTTGCCCGGTGTGGCCTCGGCGGCGCGAGGTGTCAGAACGTCTACCGGAGAACCGGCGGATGTTGTTAAAAAGGCCCGAACTTTATGGGGAGGGAAAGAGGCTGATTTCAAAGCGTATCTGGATGAGGTCTATCAAAAAGAGATTTACTTCTTCACGGAGAAGCAGAAGCCCAACATCGAATTGCGTCAAGGGCGTCGAATCACGTTTGTCGAACTGTTTACCGGATCGGCCTGTCAGCCCTGTGTCGCGGCTGATATTGCATTGGGCGGTGTTGAGAAAATGCTCCCCGTTCCCGATTTTATCGCCGTTCGCTATCATCAGCATATTCCCGGCCCCGATCCGTTGACTGTTTCTCCGGGGGAAGCCCGTTTCAGCTATTACAGTGGTCGGGGAACCCCCTTGATGGCGATCAACGGGCATCCCACTGGAGGAGAGCTGGGA
>JALTOP010000463.1 GCA_027000105.1 Planctomycetaceae bacterium
GCCGATGAGGTTCTCGATTACGTGGGAGGCAGGGAAGATCTGGAAAACGGGATCATCCGGGCGATCGGCGATCCGCTGGCAAGGATGCGGGAAGATAAACTGCGAATGCTGCGTTCTATCCGGTTCACCTCGCGTTTTCAATTTCAACTGGAAGAACAGACCGCCCAGGCGATTCGGAAGATGGCTGGCCAAATCGAAGTTGTCAGCAGGGAACGGATTGCCCAGGAATTACGGAAGATGTTCGCAGATGAAAACCGGGCCTGTGCGCTGAGATTGACGGATTCGCTCGGCCTGCTGCCGGTTCTGTTTCCTGAACTGGAACCGTTCTGGAGTGACGACCGGTTTCGCTCGACAACATTTCGGTATTTCGAGCAGTTGCAACTACAGGATTATCATCTGGCGTTGGCGATTCTACTTCGAGAGATGGTTCCGTCCGCGAAACAGGAGGGGCCTTCCCGAAAAATGTCACCAGTCAAAAAATTCTGCAAAGGACTGAAGTTGTCGAATCAGGAAACGAACTGTATCGACTGGCTTGTCGGGCATCGAACGGCTCTTGTTCATGCATCGCAACTCCCTTTACACCAGTTGAAACCGTTGCTTTCCTGTCAGTATACCGACCAGTTGCTGGAGTTGACTCGGCTGTATGGAGAGATCGAACAGGAGAGCAGTGCGGATTACGAATTCTGCCTGGACTATCTGAAGCGGACTCCGAAAGAGGTACTGACGCCTCCTCCGCTTCTCACTGGTGGTGACCTGATTGAGGCGGGAATGAAACCGGGCAGCAACTTTTCAGCGATTCTCGATACGGTTCGCAAGGCTCAACTCGACGAACAGATTCACACCCGGGAAGAAGCGCTGGAGTTGGCTGGTTTCAGTAAGTGAAACCGGCATTGAGCAGTAGGGCTGTTGCGGGGTTGTAGTTGCCGATGCCTGAGGAATATTCAAGACTTCGCCCCAAAACAATTCCCGTTTCCCAGAACCAGGATCTCTCTTGCGGAAGTTTGTGCTCAACACCGCCGAGCAGCCTGTATTCCCGGATTGTGACAACATCGTCGGTGCCATTGGCTCGATTGATTGCCCAGGAACCGCCTCCGAATTCCGCTCCCAGGTAGCCCCACTTTTCGCAATCTCCCGATTTCGAAAGCTGGTATTTGAAGCGTGGTCTCGGAAAGACCAGTTCAACACGAGTTCGTTCGTTTGGAGACCAACTGACACCAAAAAGCGGCAGCAATGCGACATCGTCCCGATCGAGATAGGTCACGCCGATCGACCAGTGACGGTCTTCGGTCTGCCTGAAGATCAGCATACCCACACCTGTGATGCGAATCTGCTTCGAGCTGCCGGTATGGAAATCGCTGGCCACACCTGGCGCGACAGAAACCATTCCCAGCCAACGATCGGAAAGTGGAAAATAGCTTCCGAAATTGACATAAGCATAATGCAGCGCACCGGGAACGTCGGTTTGTGCGGGGCCATTCAACAGATACGCCTGATATCTCGGCGTGATGAAAGCCCCTTCGAATTTTGAAAAGAGAATTTTGCCGCTGATTCTGACGTCTGCTGTTCCCATCTGATTCCCTGAACCGGGCAGCCAGGCACCAGAAACGGATGTCGATTTCCAGTAAATCCAGTTTGTCGGGGCGGTGACGCAGTCCAGGCAGCCCTGTTCCGGAAGGGAATGGATCGAGTCGGCAGGTGAGGCCAATCGGGATTCCGCTCCTTCCAGCGCCTCTCCGAGAATCGTGGAGTTATCCTGATAGGCTGCCAATTCCAGTCGGTTGAGCGAAGAATGTGCGGTTCCCCCATTTTTTTCCAGTGTGACTGTTTCCCCTATCGAGTGAGATGCTGCAGATTGCGATGCTGACGGGAGCGGCTGCTGTGTCCAACCGCCTCCCATTTGTTCGATATCTCCCGCCAACCAGACCGCTCGAGGTGGTTCAATTGTTGATGGGCCGGTTTCTGTTTGTGCGGTTCCAGTTGGAGAGAGGATCCGAAAACTGGGGTAAACCTCCTCGGCTACCAGTTGCGATGTGAGAGCAAGAACGAAAGAAAAAGCGCAGTTCAACAGGAGAAGCAGACGGCTTCCAATGGGAACGGCTGATGTCGTTGACGGGAAAGTTGATGGGAAAGTTGCAGACATTATGGTTGCAGGCGTTAATGTGTGGCTTATGGTTACCAGTTACTTTTTCGAATTTGAAGCAACAGTTGTCTGATGCAACAATCGGAACACATAGAAAGAGGGGGGCGAACCGAACAGATTGACCGGGCAGTGACGGGGAAACTGGTCAGAGATGGAAGAAGAGTTTCCAAACAGGTTGGGAAGATTATGAAGTTGGAAAGACAAGGCTTGCAGAAAAACGCCGCGGATATCGGGATGCGAGGGGGCCAACTATTAACCGACCGCCGCATTTTCGTCAAGAGGGGCGAATTTTGACGACAGAAATTGCATTTTGCGGGGAAAGTGCTGCAAAAGTTACACGATTACCTCGCCAGACGGGCTGTTTGGGACGCTTTTGTAGCCAATATCGTCAGGAGGTGATTCCGACCGCTGGTCTATTTGGCATCCTCCTGTTTTTTGATTCTGGTAAATGGAATGATTCGCCCGTTCTGATGAAGTCTCACTATCGGGCAGTTGCCTGTTTGGGGAAGTTCGAATTTCAGTGTGGCTTCGACATCCTGGTATTTCCATTCAGTTTCGCTTTGAGGGATGACGGCGAGAAACTGCTGGCCTGTCAATTGGGCCATCATGCGACCATTTTTCACTTTGACTGTCATGACCAGAAACGGG
>JALTOP010000464.1 GCA_027000105.1 Planctomycetaceae bacterium
TGCTTTCGCTTCCTGCCCGGCACTCTTTCCGATAAATTGACTCGCGTCCTTCCCTTCAGCTACCTGTTCCAGCTTATTGATCAGCTCTTTATGATCGATGCTCGGCTCTTCGCCAGTGGCCTCGAGTCCCTGCATCAACTCCTTGATGCCATCTATCCCTTCGAGCACAAGGGAAATGGCATCGCTGGTCCGTTCGATAGAACGATCCCGCATTTTCCCCAACACATTTTCCGTTGCGTGGGAAACCGCGCCGATACGCGTCAGTCCGATGAATCCGCAAGTTCCCTTGATCGTGTGAATGGTACGAAACACACTCGCCAAAAGATCATCGTTCTCCGTGTCCTTTTCGAAGGCTACGATGTCGGAGTCAAGCTGGTTGAGATTCTCCCAACTTTCTTCGAGAAATCCCTGAAGAATATCGTCTTCCATGCGTCATGCAGCTTTATTCTAGAGTGCGAAAAACTTCCGGACCCTCCCTGGCCCAAAACACGGTAAAACAGCGCAACACCCTCTTTCCCAAGGTCTACACTAACTCATTGCATCGTCACAAAGGCCACAGATTGTTAAATACAGAGTTGCTTTTTAAGCAGAATTTGTCGATTTTGAGGGTTATCACTGAATTATTGGATCTCCATGTCGGTTTGCATTCGGTTAACTGTGGGCGATTCACTTTCCATCTTCCCGTTCGGTGGAACTCACCTGCGTTTACAAAGGTTGAACACACCGGATTTCAGATCCGGTTTTCAGATATTGTGTCGGTAAACGAAAAAAGCCTGATGTGAAATCAGGCTTTCCGTTGGAACTATTTGATCCAAAAAGTTTTAACGTCGTCTTGTGTTGCGATTTGATGTGGACCGCGCCTGTCGACTGCTGCCTCCAGCGTAGTAGACAGCTGGGTCATCGATAATGAATTCCGTTGACCATGTTTTTCCGTCATCCATATTCACGGAGTTGAAAAAGAGCGTAGTGAAATACTTCGCCCGATATCCGTAGGGATACTGGGAGGTCAGATGATCGGCCGGAGTCAAATCATCAACACCGGGGCTGGCGTAATAGTGGACAGCACCATCCGGAGTGAATGACATTCCCAGTGTCCACCAGCCTGGTTCCTTGATGGAAGGGCCGGGAATCACATTACCATTTCTGTCGCCGCGAATGACAATCATTGCGGAATCTTTATCGTATTTGGCGTCTGTTTTACTGTGGAATTGAATAAACATTCCAGGCCAGTACGGTTCCACTTTTTCGACCATGGCTGTACGGAACAACCCGCCGAACAGACCGCCACGGCGACTCTTTCTGCCTCCCTTGGCTCGGGGATCGGTAATAGGAACTTCTTCTTCTTCCATAATGGTTGTACGAAGATCGGCACGGAACCCGAAATGCGTGCCGGATCGGTTTTCCCATTTGTCCCAATCAGGCAGATAAACTCTCGCCACACAACTCGGCTTCCAGGAAACAGGAATATGTCGCGTCGCCAACAAGAGATCATCCTGCTGCTGTTTATAGGTGATACGTCCGGGAATACCTGTGTGTTTCGATTTGATAGCCAGCGAAAACTGGGAGCCTTCAATCCCGCCGGGTGGTGTCTTTACCAGAACAACTGAATCGGGCACGCCACGCTTGGGGCCTTCTCTCCATTTTTTGTTATTGGAAAAACCGACCGGGGAGCGTAGCTGATCATCCTGTTCACGGCTGCTTTTGGGATGATTGTAGTAGAACTTGAAATTGCCTGACTCGAAATCATCGCTTTGCGAATTCATTCTAACACCCGTACCTGGTACGAGTTGCGCTTCCAACTGACAATTCCCCAATAACACGATCGCAGTCAGTAAAGCGACTCCCTTTAGTCTCTTCAATAGCATTTTCTGTTTCCTCCTCCCTGAGGACAAGCTTGAAAATCGGCCAGTTGGTTGTCGTCAGTCAACTGCCTTTCCATCTGTTTGCAATGAGCACAGCAACCCTGTAAGCAGACCCTCCCCACGGAGATCTTTAGTCTTGCCGTATCAGTTGTATCGGTTGTTCCAAATGGTCTGATCAGAAAAAACGCCATTTCTGACCGGTTTTCAATCGAGAAGCAAAACGATACAGTAGAGCCAATTGTTGACCATTGAAATGATTGATCATTGAAAATCAGCCTTCACGACAGGAAATAACCTTTCCATGCGAAACACGACCCACTTCGTCCTTTTACTTTCCCTGATTTCCCTGATTCTGCTGAGCAATGGTGGCCAGGCCAGTTCGGTTCTCGCGGATGGCCCCAAAGATAATCTCCCCGACCAGGTACGGCAGGTTCCTCCTGTTGGTATTGAACTTTCTGAAGCAGACAGACAGGAACTGCTTGCCGGGCAAAAGAAACTGTATGCACAAATCGAAACACTGAAAAAAAGCAAGGATGCCCGCATCCGGTCTCTTGTTCCCGATGTTGAAATTTTTGCCCGAGCCATTCGGGACGGAGTCGCTCACCGGGAACTGTTTTCGCAGCGGGATGTCACGACAGCCAAAAATGTGCTGGCGGAAGGATTGAAGCGGGCTTCTTCGCTGCAAACGGGAAACGCCTATTGGACGAAGCAAACCGGTCTGGTCGTGCGCGGTTATCGTTCAAAAATTGATCAGACCGTCCAGCCGTACGGTCTGGAAATTCCTGCCAGCTATTCGTTCGCGGGAAAAGAGAGTTACCGTCTCGATCTTTGGTTCCACGGCAGAGGCGAACGCTCCACCGAACCACTTTTTATCGCCCAGCGCATGTTTCGTAAAGGACGCTATCAGCCACGTGATACAAT
>JALTOP010000465.1 GCA_027000105.1 Planctomycetaceae bacterium
GATCGTCAGCGGCACCAGCAGTTTCTGGACTTCGACGCGTCCACCCAGGATTTTATGCCGGAATCGTTCATACAAAACACGTTCGTGCAGCGCGTGCTGATCGATTACCGTCAATCCCTGATCGGTACTCAGGACAATGTAACAGTCATCGATTTGCAGAGCCTGTATCTGCGGACGTGTGTAGTCCAAATGGGCCCGATCAGACCGCAAGTCGGCTTCCGTTCCGGAAGGAGAAGAAAGTTCCCGTGAGGCATCCGATCCGTCATCAATAACGGGGCGGGATTCCGGTCGACTTTCCTCTCGGCCTTCCCGATCGCCATAAATTTCCGGCAGTGGAGATTTTGTCTGTTCAGGGCGATGTTCCCCCACGGCATCAGAAAAAGAGGGGGAATGCCCGGCTGAAGTTCCCGCATGGGGAACAGCGGTTGAGTGAGTCGTCTCCGTGGAATTCGCCAGACCGGTCTGCTTTTCGAGTTGCGCTTTGGCCCAACTGACCAGATCCTGCTCTACTTTTGCCTGCCTGCTTTCGGAATGTTGAGCGGTTTCCTGACTGCGGGGCTCGTTCAGGGAAAGCTCACTTTGCAGATCGGATTGCAGAAACCTGGTTCGCAATGTGGAAAGCAGCAGTCGAAACAGCAACTGACCATCGCGAAATCGTACTTCCGCTTTGGTCGGATGCACATTCACGTCCACCTGATCGCTGGGCATCTCCAGAAACAGAAACGCCACCGGATGCCGGCCGACCATCACCAACCCCCGATACGCTTCACTGAGGGCGTGTTGAAGAGAGCGATCCTGAATAAAACGGCCATTCAAAAAAAGATACTGCGATTTTCTGGTCGATTTGTTCAACGCCGGATGTCCCACATACCCCCACAGACGAATGCCGGCGTGTTCCGCTTCCACCGGGATCAGCTGGTCAACCGTTTTCGAACCGAAAAACAGCCTTAAGCGTTCGAGCAGATCAGAGGTGGCGGGCAGTCGATAGACATTCTTTCCGTTATGAGTCAATGACATCTGCAATCGGGGACAGGCCAACGCCACCCGGGTGAACTGGTCAGAAATATAACCGAATTCGGTTCCCTGTTTCTTCAGAAAGTTGCGGCGTACCGGCGTATTGCAAAACAGGTGACGTATTTCAATTTGCGTTCCCTGAGGCGAGCCGACCGGCTTGACATCCCCACGTTTTCCGCAATCGACAGTCAGTTCCGCTCCCATCTCCTGCCCCACGCTGCGAGAGCGGATGCGAAATTTACTCACCTCCGCGATCGAGGCCAGGGCTTCACCGCGAAAACCCATCGTCTGCACGCGGAACAGGTCGTCGGCCTGTTTCAACTTGCTGGTCGCGTGAGAGGTGACCGCCAGAGGCAAGTCTTCGGGAAGGATTCCTTCGCCATCGTCAACGATGCGGATCAACTCCGCACCGCCCTGTTCAATTTCAACATCGATCCGTGTACTCAGCGCATCGAGGCTGTTCTCCAGCAGTTCCTTGATGACACTGGCTGGACGCTCAATCACTTCCCCAGCCGCGATCTTGTTGACCACAGCCGGGCTGAGTACCTGAATTCGACTTGTCCTCTCCATAGGGCCTTTTCGCTCCTGTACGACCTGACTACCCCGCTGATGAAATTTTACCCTGTCTTAGCTGGAAGGCAATTGCTTTGCAACCTTATCGGATTCTTCGTGCGAAATCACCTGCGAAGCTTCCTGTTCTCCCGGTCAATCGTGCTCGCCCGTCGAAAGTTCCGCAGCGGAGGAAGAGTCCCGGTGATGCGACGCGGATGGATTTTCTTCGAGACCGAATTCCTGTTTCAGTTCTTTTCTGCGAATCGCAACCTGTCGATCGAATTCACTCAACGCGTCGAGTGCCCGGTCTCGGGAGGTAACCAGGCCGATGATGAGATACTGCGTGATCGCAAATCCGAAACAGACCCAGCCTGCCGTCCCGTCGAAAATGGCGGACAGAATAGCAAACACCGGGGAGGAGCGATTCAGGTGTTGACACAAAAGTCCTTTCAGGAAAGGGCGACACTGTTCACGCAGGCAGTTCCCAATGCCTTTTTCCCGATCATACTTCAACGCGGGCGGACCGGGATGGATGATAGCGAACAATTCCTGATCGGGCATCATTTCGATCACGCCGATCGCCATCATGATTCGCATGCCGGTAATCCACGGATTTGAAAAATCGTCTTCTGCCCCGTTCCCCAGATTCAACAGTTCCCCGAAAATGGCCATCTCCATATTTTTGGTCGCTGCCAGCAATACCAAAGAGGCCTTGAACCACTGTTCGAGATCTTTTTCCAGTTCCTCATCCAGTTCCTGCACACGGAATACTTTCTGCATGATGAACCGAAAGATCGGAATCGCGATCAGTCCCAGAACGATGCGGAAAAAAGGGCGCAGAACCGGCGCAAGATACACCTTCATGAACCGCGGCGAGAACAGGAATCGAAACATCGACCACATGAGCAATTATCTTTTTGGCAAAGTTCCTTTTCCGTCACGGCGAGTCACTTCGGTGCGTTCCCAATGCCGCGGCTGACTGAATGATGTCCCGAGAACCGGCTTCCGAATTTTCCCCCTGAACCTGCACTTCCCGGGAACCAAATTTCAGTACACTTTCTGAACAACTCCTATGCCAACTGTTGACGGGCAGCTTCGTTGATTCGACGAACCATTCCGTTGAGGCCGTTTTTCCGCTGCGGACTCAGATGCCGATTCAGACCGAGACGGTCGAAGATTTGTCGGATATCGATTGCAAGAACTTCTTCGGCTGTCTTCCCGTTGTAGATCGCCATCAGAAGCGCCACCAGGCCGTTGACGATCATGGCATCACTTTCCGCCTTGATCAACATTGTGGCCGGTTCTCCGACGAACTCGACATCGAGCCAGACATTGCTCTGACAGCCATGCACAAGGTACTGCTCTGTCTTGAGCGATTCATCGATCGCAGGCAGATCCAGACCGAGATCGATCAGATACTCGATCTGGTCTTCCGGATCATCCAGAAAATCAAACTCATCGATAATTTCTTCAAGACTGCTCAATATCACCGGCTCTTTTCTCAAACGATCAATCATGATGGAACTGAACACATCCCTCTATATTGCTAACGGTTAAAGTTTACGAACGGTGCGAAAACTTTTGAAAATCTCATTTGGGTTACGGCGGCCAGAATGACCCGACTCTGCTGGGTTTCACATCTTCTTGAAAAACAGAAAGTTAAAAACAGGATACAGAAACAGGATGCAGAACAGGACTGATTCCCTATTGCAAAATCTCCAGCGTCGGGGCTTGAGGTTTGGCGAGATATTGCCGGGCGATCTCCATCGCGACATTGCTGCAAAGTTCCAGCAGGTTCGTTCGTGCTGCCGATTCCTGTTTGAATAATTCCCCGAGACGACTTTCATCGCCCTGAATGCGAATGGCCGGATCGGAAGAAATTTCGCCCAGAAAGGGAATTCCTTTTTCCGCCGCAGTCGCCCTGGCTCCACCTTTCCCAAACAGGTCGCCAGTCATATTTTCGACCATGCCAAGAATGGGGATTTTCACCTGCTGGTACATCGCGATCGCCTTGACGGCGTCGAGCAGAGCGACCTTTTGAGGGGTGCAAACGACAATCGCCCCGGCAAGTGACATCATCTGGGAGAGTGTCAACGCGACATCACCGGTGCCGGGAGGCATATCGACAATCAGATAATCGAGTTCGCCCCACTCGGTTTCTGAAATAAACTGCGTGAGCAGTTTGTGCAACATCGGGCCTCGCCAAATAACAGCGTTCTCCTCAGCGACAAGAAACCCGATCGACATCACCGCCAGGCCATCGTGCTGAACCGGATGAATCCGCTGGATGACGGAACCATCGGTATTCAGGTGCTCTCGAACTTCCGGTTTGCCTGTTGCCCCGAGCATGTGGGGGATGCTTGGCCCGTACACGTCGGCATCGAGCAGTCCCACTTTGGCTCCCATCGAACTCAAACCGTAGGCAAGTGAGGCGGCGACCGTGCTTTTGCCGACTCCGCCCTTTCCGCTTCCCACTGCAACAACATTTTTGACCCGTAACCCGACACTCGCTCCGGATTCCGGCCCCTTCACATTGAGCGAACAGGTGATGGCGATTTCATCCGGCGCCCCATCAACCGAGGCAATTTTTTCACGGATCGACTGCTCCAGTTTTTCCTGATGGGGATAACCGGGAACAGGCAGTTCAAGGCTGACCTCGCAAACACCACGATCATTCAGTGAAACGGATTTGACCAGGCGCAATTCGCCCAGAGTCCGTTCAAATCCGGGCAGTGGGATCGAATTCAATAAATCGGAAGTTAATTGTTCAGGCATTTTTTATTCGTATCTGGAAGGCTGTTTTTCACAACGATGCGGCCCGGTTGTCCAGTGACGCAAAAAAGTGAAAAAGGCCCCGGCATGGAAGATTGCTTCTGTTTACTGATTACTGACAGCTTTCCCGATCAGCCTGTCGGGAAATTCGCTGACACAACTGACTTAGTATGCGCATTGAGACAGGTTTCTCAAGGTAGCAAAGGCATCCTGTTTGCATCACTTCCCAAATTATTCCCTTTTGAGCCCGATTGACCAGAAAAATGACCCGTTGATTCTGTTCGGAAACGGTCATTTCGCTGATCGCCGCGATTCCCTGTTCGGGCAGGGAATCCAGATCGATGACCGCAATGGCCCCCCTTTTTTTTCTCTCCAACTCGAGAAACTGCTGCGCATTATCGCAAAAGTGGATCGCGTCCATGTTTTCAGGAAACGCTCGACGCAACCCGGAAACAAACCAGGGCGATTTTTCAAGAACATGGATGGCTGGCATGGGGTTTGGCCCGGGATACAGGTTTCGGATTCGGAAAATCAGCAACAGATGGATCGGTTTTATCGAACCGGCATCAACGGTCTGACCTGGCATCACGTCTTGCCCTGACATTGAGACGGAACCGCTCGGAGAAACCACTCAATTCTTCGGGTGTTGTCAGTTCTGTCACTTTCCGCTTTCCTGTCCATCTGTCAGCGGTGCCGTAATGCGTCACTTTTGTTTTCCGCAAGCCGAATCGCTCAATCAACGCGATCGCAACAGCGAATTGCGTCCGATCCTCAGGGTAGCTTGGCGAATTTGTTTGTTCAAATGAAAACTGGTGACAATCGAGTTTTCTCCACGAATGCTCAAACACTGGCGGTGCAAGTAGATGCTGAAGTGATTGGGGAAGTTTATCCACTTCCGCCTGATCAATCGAAAAAGTGACGCGCGCCCCGTGTGCAGCATACAGTCCCCAGCCGGGCCAGATGTCGCAGATATCGAACCACTCGGTCGCCGGGAAAAGCAGTAGCAGTGAGGCCACATAAGCAGGCCACTGTTTTGTTACTTCTTCCGATCGGACTTCGCCCGTCTGTTCCTGTTTCCCGCCCCGATCCGGCCAGAACAGGATGCTGTTTTGTAACAGAAAAAAGAGATTCCAGATCAGCACGGGTGGCCGATGATTCAACCCCCATGGCCCGAGTGCCAGCAGCAATGCGAAGTGCATGAAGTAGCTGAACAGCAGGCCGATCAAACGGAGTCTCGGGACAATCAACAAAATGGCTACCAGCAGCTCAAACAGAGGGAAGCCGAGGACAATCCACCAGCGAACCGCTGCAGGCCAATCCGGGTGCAGGTGGAGCGCCTGCAACAGACCGTCCAGAATGGTTTGGCCGTAAGAATTTGCAAACGAAGCATCGAATTTGGAGATGGCGGAAAAAAAGTAGATACCGATCGTGAGCCGCTGTATCCATTTCAGTGACTGGTCACGATTCATTATTCCCAAACAGAACGCATACAGAATTGCCTGCCAGACCCAGGTTTGAAAACGGTGTTGATCGAACAGCACGAACCAAACCAGTCCAAACCCCAAAAGCAGCCACGCTCTTTGTCCACTCCGACCGACAGAGGCAACCAGATGACCAACATCACAACAAAAACGAGCAAATTTCGTAGTTCGACAATCTGTTTCTGTTCCAGCGGGCGAATCGTGCCGGTCATTCGGAACTGGCCGACTGTTCTTTTTGTCGATGAGCAACCTCTCTCCCCAACTGCTGAATACCCAAGAAAGAGCAATCAGCATGGCTGCAAAGATCACGCAAGCAAGACCCGGATATTCCAACCAGACAGGGGAATCGGCCAACACGCCCCAAAAAGGAATACGCGGGTAGGTGTGCGAAACTCCCCACAAGGGAAAAGTAAGGCACATCTCGATGACAAGCATCGAAAGCGTCGCGATTTCAAGAAAACGTAAACGCATGGAAAAGCAGGGAGTTGTGCGGTTTGTTGTGCGGTTTCTGTATGGGGGCATCTATCGGTTTTCAACGTTCGATGTTTCTATAGACGATTTTCCATTATTGTGTGAAACGGCAAATCTTGCGACAGTCATCACGGTTTATTTGATGCCTTGAATGAAACAGGTTCGGCACCTTGAACAAAACAGATTCGAAACATTTGCACGTGTTCCTGCAAAAAAGGGGAATTGTTGCGGAATTTCATGAACGAATTGCTTACAATACACGTACTTTCAGTACAGGGGGGATGCTCTTCCAGGGTTCAGTAATTTGAGTGGTGTTCACCACTGGGTGCGGTTGTTTTTTTCTTTCAGAAGGAACCAGCCGCGATTCCAGTCCGAGGCTGGCGGTTTTTGTCAATCGATCCGGTCAGGCCGTGAGGCTCAGGCCAGGCAATGAAATTGAGCGAGGTTCGTCAGTCTGATCAACTCTAACCTACTCTAACCACGTGTTGAGCGTAGCGGGAGTTGTTGAAGCAATTCCAACTGTTTGCGACGGCGGATATATGACGGATACATTATGATGGATACATATTGGGAAGTTTGAAATACAGGCCGGGAGGTTGGTCATGCCGGATTCACAACGATGGATTTTCCGCCACTTGAGGCGACTGCAATGGGGACAGTTTCTGGGCGATTGTGCAGATGCGCTCTCCCTCTACCTTATCGTGGTTGGTTGCGCGATTCTGCTTGTGAAAATGCTTCTGCCTGCCTGGTGGCCCCAAACATTGTGGGTTTTTGCAGGACTCCCTTTGGTACCTCTCTGGAGCTGGAGAAAAACACGCCTTCACCGCTTCACCCGTACCGAGGCGACGGCCATGCTGGATCAGAAACTGGAAGCGGGCGGTTTGCTGATGACGCTAAGCGAAACACCCGACGAGCAGTGGCGGGAACATTTACCACAGGTAGAAAGTTTGTGGAGAGAGAGTCTGCCCAGAATACGCCCCAGACGTTTTGTCTCACTGCTGGCGGCTCCGGTTGCATTTGTCGTCGCAACCTGTTTCGTTCCGGTTCGTGAAAGTTCCTCTTTGAACGCCAGTCCCACAAAAGTTTCGGAGCAGATCACGGAAGAATTGGAGGAAATTCTGGAATCGCTCGAAGAAGCAAATGTGTTGGAGGAACCGGAAAAGGAGGAACTAAGAAAGGAACTCGAAAAATTCGCCGAGCAGACGCACGATCAGCCCTTGACCCACGAACAGTGGGAGATGGCTGATTTTCTGCGTCAACAGATGCAGATGAAATGGGAGAAAAATGAACGTGGACTCGAAGCGGCCAGCAGTGCCCTGGATGAGTTGATGTCGAAAATGGCGAATAACGGCGAGGTTTCCGCAGAACAGCTTGAACAGTTTGAAAAAGCGGCTGGAGAGAACCTGCAATCCCTGGCCCGAAAAGCTCTTGAGGGTTCAACCGAAGGGATGTCGGAGCAGATGAAGCAGATGCTGAAAAACCTGGCCCAAAACGGCAAGCTGAAAATGCCCGGCGATGCCGAGGCTCGGAAAAAGGCGATGGAAGAATTGAAGGAAATGCTGGAAAACGAAGCCCAAAAACTGGCTGAGCAGCGGGGTGAATGTCAGGGACTCGGCGAATGTCAGGGACTCGGTCAAGCACCCGGTCAAGGAGGAGTTAACCGCGGACGGGCTGATGCGGAAATGGTTTATGGAAAGGAATCGGATCGGGAAAACACAAAGTTCAAGGAAGTGGTACTTCCTCCCGGTTTTCTGGACGAACCTTCCAAACAGATTGTCCGCATGACAAGCAGCGCCCCTGAAACAGACCCGGCTCTTGAGGCTCCGCGGGCTGCTGCCAGAAAAAATGATCCCGCAGCCGGACGTGCCACATGGTTCAGAAAATTGAATCCGAAATATCGGGGTGTGGTTCGAAAATTTTTCAATTCGAACAAAAAAGCGACACCGATCCCGGATGATACGGAACTCTGATGATACGGAACTTTGATGTGAAACTTTGAAAGAGAAACTCGATGAACAATCAGGAAACCCCGGCAACGCCCCAATCCCTGCTTTCCCCGGAGGAGGTGGCTAGAGCCAAAGCGACGGTCGATCACCTGTTGAGCGAACTTGGACGGGCGATTCTCGGGCAGGAAGAGCTGTTACGTTTGGCGGTCATCTGTATCCTGGCCCGCGGTCATGTTCTGCTGGAGGGTTTGCCGGGGCTAGGAAAAACGGAACTGGTCAAATCACTCTCCTTTCTGATGGGGCTCAGCTTCCGCAGGGTGCAATTTACTCCCGACCTTCTGCCGGGCGATATCCTGGGCTCGCCCATTCTCGAAGAACAGGATGGAGCCAGACGACTTGTTTTCCACAAAGGCCCGATTTTTGCCAATCTGCTTCTGGCAGATGAAATCAATCGTGCCACTCCGAAAACACAATCGGCTCTTCTTGAAGCGATGCAGGAACGACGAGTGACCGTTCTGGGGGAAACGCACCAGCTTCCGTTACCGTTTTTTGTTCTGGCGACTCAAAACCCGATCGAGCTGGAAGGAACCTACCCGCTCCCCGAAGCCCAATTGGATCGCTTCACCTTCAAGATTTCCGTCGAGGGTGTCGGAGCCGACACATTGCAGGATATCATTACCCAGCGAAAGCATGGCGTCCCTCCACAACTGCAGACGGTCGTGACTGGCGATGAACTGAATCATCTGTTTGAACTGGTTGACCGCATCCATCTCCCTGAGGCGGTTGCCAATTACATCGCACGCCTGGTAACTTCGACCCATGCTTCAAATGAAGGGGCTCCCGAACTCGTGAAACAGTTCGTCCGGTACGGCGCTTCCCCCCGGGCGGCCATTGCCCTGGCCAATACGTCACGGGCAGCCGCTCTGGTGGCGGGAAAACCGAATGTCGGTTTCGATGACGTCAAATTCGTTGCTCCGAGTGTCCTTTCCCATCGGGTGATTCTCGATTACTCCGCCCGTATCGATGGCTGGGAGAATCAGTCGCTGGTACGGGAACTGGTTGACGCCGTTCCGGAAGTCGGTCGGGATATCCCCGCTGATGTCAAGGTTTAACCATCGCTCCGATCCGAAAGACCGACTTCATGATGCAACTTGCCAATCGTTTTGGGCTGCTGATTCTCCTGCTGCTTGTTCCCGTCCGTTCGGCACTGGCGATCGGAACGGAACTTACATTGAGTGGTTCTGATCTTGTTGTGGATATCAATACAAAGTGGGTGGGCTGCACTCAGGGGGGGTATTATCCGGTTCGCGTTTCTGTTCGAAATAACGGGAAACCCCGAACAATTACTCTCGAAGTCAGGCAGAGCAACAACTATCAGAAATGCCCGCTGGTAAGCCGGAGCGTTTCACTGGAGCGGAATGCCAGCATCGATACCAGTTTACTTGTTCCGATGGTTTCCAACGGTTCCTATGTCGAATTTCGTGTTTTGGAATGGGGACGTCCGATCAGAAATTTATCGGATTCAATCTCTCTGCCCGAAATGGCCGGCAGCAGTGATGTCGGCTCAAGCATGCTGATCGTGGCAAAAAAGGCGGAAGATGGCCAGAACTACGATATCGCCATCAATCAGCTGTTCCTTGGCAAGATTCCCCATCGGTATGGCAGTTATGAAAACACCCAACATGTTCGTCCGCAGAAATTGCCTACGAACTGGTTGGCATACACAGGCCTTGATATTCTCGCGATTCCTCTGGAAAGCCTGACCGATGAGACGACATCGGGGGCGCGGAAGGCCATTCTCGAATGGGTTACCGCCGGGGGAAATCTGCTGATTTACGATATCGGAAAACCGGTGGCCCACTCCGACCGCCTCGATGACGTACTCGCGTTCGATGACCGCGCGTTTGCTGATAACGGGTGGGAAGAACCGGTTGTGGAAAAATTTGCAAGGCGAACGATTGTCGATCCGATTGATCCGTCAATCAGCAAAGTGGAGGATTTGTCTGAGGGCAGTCCCTGGATCATGAAGCCGGAGCGTTTTGGAATACGGTCTGTGGGGCTCGGAAAGGTGATCGCGTTATCCGACAATCCATTTCCCGGAACCGCTTCCCACTGGATCTGGCTGCTGAACCATCTTGGCAACGATCGATTGCTGTGGTATCAGAGAAACGGTGTTTTCAGCCGTGGGGGCAATGAAAGCTTCTTTCAATTTTTGATCCCGAATGTTGGGGGAGTTCCTGTTGTTTCCCTGCTTATTCTGATCACGCTGTTTACTGTTGTCATCGGCCCGGTTAATTACTTTTATTTTCTGAAAAAGCGGCAATTGGCGATGCTGCTGGTCACCGTTCCCGCAATCGCTTTCGGCAGCAGTCTGGTATTGCTGGTCTATTCGACGATCGCGCACGGTTTTTCCGTCAAATCCCGCGTTCGCAGTATCACTTTCGTAG
>JALTOP010000466.1 GCA_027000105.1 Planctomycetaceae bacterium
GGGCTGGTGTGGAGGGAACGACGACCTGAATATTATCTTCAGCCGCCAATGTCAGAAAACGTTCCAGACGCGCACTGGAATGTTCCGGTCCCTGTCCTTCAAATCCGTGAGGCAGCATCATGACCAATCCACTGAATCGATGCCACTTGTCTTCGGTGCTGGCGATAAACTGGTCGATAATAACCTGAGCTGTGTTCGAGAAGTCCCCAAACTGGGCTTCCCAAACGACAAGTCCTTCGGGACAATCCAGACTGTAGCCGTATTCGTAGCCGAGCACGCCTATTTCGGAGAGTGGGCTGTTGTAAAGTTCTACCAGTCCCTGTTCGTCCGCCAGGTCTTTAAGAGGTCTGTGAATACTTCCATCTTCAACGTCGTGCAGGACGGCGTGTCTTTGAGAAAACGTGCCCCGTTCGACATCCTGTCCGGTCATGCGCAAAGGGCGCCCCTGACTGATCAGGCTGCCAAACGCCAAAAGTTCGGCAGCGGCCCAGTCGAACGGATGTTCTCCTTTGGTCATTTCCCGGCGATGTTCGAGCACTCGAATCAATTTCCGGTGCGGATGAAACCCTTCTGGATAATGGGTCAGAACCCGCATGATACGATCGAGTTCTTCCGCGCTGACGCAGGTGTCAACGTCGTCTGCCTCAGAGACGGAGCCTCCCCGATAACCGTACCAATAGCCGCCGTATTCATCGAGACAGCGAATGTACCGCTCTTTCTTCGCCACCTCCAACTCCCGTTCGAGTACGACTCTTCGGGCTTCGACAATTTTCTCGGCTTCTTCTCTGGTAATTTCTCGCATCGAGAGCAGATGTTCGAGATAGTTCTCGAAAACGCTTTTCATCTTCCTGATTTTTCGATACATCAGCGGTTGCGTGAATGATGGTTCATCGCTTTCGTTGTGTCCGAGTTTGCGGTAGCAGTACATGTCGATCACAACATCCCGATGGAATGTTTTTCGGAAATCGAGCGCCAGATTCACCACTTGGGCGACCGCCTCCGGATCTTCCCCGTTCACGTGAAAAATGGGGCTTTGCAGCATTTTCGCGATATCGGTCGCATAGGTGCAGGAACGGGATTCATTACTGGAAGTAGTGAAGCCGATCTGGTTATTCACCACCACGTGGAGCGCTCCACCTACCCGGTACGCTTTCAACTCGCTGAGATTGAGCGTTTCCTGCGTCACTCCTTCCCCGGCGAAGGCGGCATCTCCGTGAATCAAAATCGCCAGGCCGGACTCCCGATCGAAGTCGCCTCTGCGATCCATCTTGGCACGCAATCGTCCCAAAGCGACAGGGCTGATGAATTCAAGATGGCTCGGGTTGAAACAGAGTGAAAGGTGGACATGTTTGCCCTGCTCCGTTACCCAGTTGTGACTGTAACCGAGGTGATACTTCACATCTCCCCGTCCCATGGAGAGTTCGGGGTCGCTATCGACGAATTCACGGAAAATCTGGCGGTGACTCTTTTTCATAATATTCGCCAGCACATTGAGGCGGCCGCGGTGGGCCATCCCGATGACAATCTCCTTCGTCCCTTCATTGCCGACCTTTTCGATCGCCATATCCAGCAGCGGAATAAGACTTTCCGCTCCTTCGAGTGAAAAGGATTTTTCACCCAGAAATTTTTTCTGTACAAACTGTTCAAACAGAACTGCGTCGCTGAGCCGTTTCAGAATTCGAGTCTGTTCCTGGTGTGTCAGTTTGATACGGTTGCCAGTTGTTTCCATTCTTGCCTGCAGCCATTCCCGCACATGCAGGGAATCGATGTGCATGAACTGCACCCCGATCGACCGGCAATAGGTTGTTTTGAGCCACTGCACGATCTCCCGTAATGTCCTCACTTCCGGGCCGCCCATCCAACTGGTGGAGAAGCGGCTTTTCATATCTTCTTCCGTGAAACCATAAAATTCCGGCTGCAATTCCGGAGGATTCCCCCGTGTTGAACCGAGCGGATCGACTTCGGCCAGAATGTGGCCCCTGACACGATAATTGCGAATGAGCTGATCGAGTCGTTCCTGCCGACCGGCGACCTCCATCCGCTGCGGACGTCTCAAACCTCCGCCATTCAGGGAAGGGGGATTGAAGATAGTGAACTCTTGATGTCGTGGCCTGATCGGTTCAGTCAAATCGGGGTGCTCTTCCCGATCCAGATCCGCGAAAAAGGCACGCCACTGCTCCGAAACGGTTTCAGGAGATTGGCGATACTGCTCATAGAGCGATTCAAGAAACAGCAGGCTTGTTGCGTTATCTTCAATATGATACCGACCGTTATGAAGGCTGCCGTTTTGTGGAGTTGATCGCTGACGACTGAAGGGAGCCGAACTGGACATCGACTTTTTCCTGGTTGATAGCTGGGGAGTTTCATGGTGAGCACAAATATCCAAATTCAATCAGGGAATTGTCACGATTTCGCAGGATCGGACAAGAGCGAATTGAGGGAAATTTCATCTGTTTCCGATTTTGTCCCAGAAAAAACGATCGGGCCGAGCAGTCCTTCGTGAAGAAGAGACATCACGGGCGAGCAGCGAAACGTCTGCGGCTTGTTGTTGGTCTTGTCCTGGCCCCTTCGTTGGCCTGCCTTGTCGTTGGCCTTGAAATATCGCACAATCAGGAAACGCACTTTGCGGTTCGCCGGACAGGATTTGCCAAATGGAAAATAAATCGGGAAACGAAACAGAAATCACTCCCTCGCGACACCGTGATGCTTCCGGAAAATGGAAGTTGACGGCGGGGATCGCTTTGGCAGTCATGTTGATTCTCGTGGGT
>JALTOP010000467.1 GCA_027000105.1 Planctomycetaceae bacterium
AGCTGACGCCACCCGCATGCAGGAAGAAGCCAAGGCGAACAAATTCAAACTCGCTGTCGAAGCGTTCGGTACCAGCGATGCCTACAATAAATGGGTCTTCGCAGACGGCTTGCCGGAAGATATCGAGTTGAATCTCATCTTCGCAGGTGAAGGAACCTTCTGGACAGATCTCAAAAGTTTTTCTGAAGCGATGCTCGGAAAGCAGTCTACCGAACGCCGACGGAACAAAATGAAGAAAACCGGGATTGGAAAACAGATACGAAAGTAGAAGCACCCCTGTCGTCTGTCTATATTTCATGGTCGGAATCAGCCGAAGGGGTCAGATGCAATCGGTGTAGTCCTCTGGCAAACCAGGGATAGATGCAGGGGATAACCAGCGAGGTGAGCAGTGTTGATGTAATCAGGCCGCCAATAACGACCGTCGCCAGCGGACGCTGCATTTCCGCCCCATCACTGGTTGATGTCGCCATGGGAAGGAAACCGAGACTGGCAACCAGGGCTGTCATCAGTACCGGGCGCAACCTCACCAGAGCCGTTTCGCGGCTGACTTCAACAACATCGCGTCCAGTCTGTCTGAGATGTTCCGCCGCACTGACCCAAACCAGTCCGTTAAGAACAGCCACGCCGAACAGGGCAATGAACCCGACCCCGGCGGAAATGCTGAAGGGCATGGCTCGGAAATAGAGGGCTAAAATCCCTCCGCTGGCAGCCATCGGGACGGCCAGGAAAATCAGCATGGCCAGCCGCATCGATCCCAATGAAGCGTGCAGCAGCATGATGATAATGATAAGGACGATTGGCGTAATCAGCATCAGACGCTTGCTGGCAGATTGCAGATTTTCAAAATCCCCTCCCCAGCGAATTTCGTAACCGGCTGGAATATCGACACGTTCCGCAATCGTCCGTTTGGCATCGGCCACGAACGAGGCGACGTCCCGACCCCGAACATTTGCGGAGATGAAAGTCCGTCTGCGGTTCGCTTCATGTTCGATCGATGGCGGTGTTTCTTCAAGAGTGATATCCGCCAGCGCTTTTAAGGGAACGGAATTCCCACGGGAATCGGAGATGGGAAGCTGTTCCAGCATTTTGATTTCTTTTCGCCAATGTTCCGGGATGCGCACGATGATCGGGAAGCGGGCACGTCCTTCGAAGATCTGTCCTACCTGATACCCACCGATCGCAGAAACGACATTCAGGACGGTTTGCGCATCAATGCCGTAGCGGGCCAGTTTATCCGAGCGGGTTTTAATTGATAATGTTGCCAGATTCGCCTGATAGTTTGCTTTTACATCGACCGCGCCCGGAATTTGCTGGAGGGCCGCTTCGATCTGCTTTCCTTTTTCGCCCAAAATTTCGAGGTTGTCGCCATAGAGCAGAACGGCGACATCCGCTTTGACACCGGCTACCAGTTCGTCAACGCGCATTTCAATCGGCTGGGTGAAACCGAACACCACACCGGGAACATTTTTGTTGAGGACTTCCGAAATCTGTTCAATCAGTTCATCTCTTGTTTTATGTTCGGGCCAATCATGGACAGGCTTCAACAGGACCCAGACATCTGTTTGATGCACACCCATGACATCGTTGGCGATTTCAGGACGGCCGGTCTTACAGAAGACTGTTTTGACTTCCGGAAACTGTTTCAGGAGTTTTTCAATTTGTGTCGACATATCAATCGATCCTTCCAGTGTTGCGCTGGGCAGGCGGACGGCTTCGATCAACAGGTCTCCTTCTTCGAGGCGGGGCATGAACTCCGCTCCCAGATTCATCGCAAGAGGGATGCTGATGGCAAACAGCGCAACGGCCGCAGTGACCGTCACGAAAGAATGTCTGATCGCGGCCCCAACAATCGGTCTGTATATTTTTTTTATCCATCGAATCAGCAGGACATCTTTCTCGTCCATTTTTTTGGGCAGAAACAGCGATGCCAATGCGGGCATCAATGTCATGGAAAGAATCATCGAGCCCCCCAAGGCGAACAGAACGGTTAACGCCATCGGTCGGAACAGCTTTCCTTCAGAACCCTGGAGAAGCAGAATCGGCAGGTAGACAACAGAGATGATCAACTCACCGAACATGGTCGGTTTTCGAACTTCAACGGCGGCATCGCGTATCACATCCAGATGGGATGTCCCCTGGTTGTCGTGGGAAAGTCTGCGGATGCAATTTTCAATCATGATGACCGAACTGTCGACAATCAGGCCGAAATCGATTGCCCCCAGGCTCATCAAACTGGCGGTTACTCCCGTCATCAGCATGACATTGGTAGCAAACAGCATCGATAGTGGAATGGCGAGTGCCACCAGCAGCCCGGCTCGCATGCTTCCCAGCATGAACAGCAATACGATAATAACCAGAATTCCCCCTTCCGTCAGATTGGTGAGAACGGTTTTCAGTGTTCGCCCTATCAATGCGGCCCGGTCGTAGGTGACTTCCAGCTTGACACCTTCCGGAAGTGTTTTCTGGATTTCCCGGAGTCGTTTTTTGGCGGCATTGACAACCAGGCGTGAATTTTCGCCGATCAGCATCATCACCAACCCGGTGACAGCTTCTCCCCGTCCATCGCGCGTAACGGCTCCCTGTCTGGTCATTGGGGCGATTGCAACCGTTGCGATATCGCTGACCAGAATCGGAGTTCCATCTTTTTCGCGGCGCACCACAACTGATTTGATGTCGTCAATGTCGGTCAGTAAAGATGAGCCGCGAATAAAACGCTGCTCACCATGATGGACGACATATCCCCCACCGGCGGTCGCATTATTG
>JALTOP010000468.1 GCA_027000105.1 Planctomycetaceae bacterium
TGACAAGGCGGCGGGCAAAAGTGCATTGCAGGTGGTGACCGCCTGGGCAAGTGATCTGCATTTGTGTCTGGGACAACTGCCGGTCGAAGAAGGCTCGAATGAACGCGGGTGGCGCAGCCAATTAATGGCTTGGCGCCGAGACGCACCTTGAATGTTCCCCACTCGATGTGTTACAAGGCACCGTACTTTTCTGTCCTTTGTGTCTTTGTGTCTTTGCGTCTTTGCGTGAGATTATATTCCAGATACCAGTCACACGATATTCTTTTCTCTGTACCACTAACGGTTAAAGTTTACGAACGGTGCGAAAACTTTTGAAAATTCCATTTTGGTTACGGCGGTCAGGACAGACCAGCCGTGCTGGGCTCTCCGTGCCTCTGTGGTTTATTTAATTTTCCTGTCTTGTTCTACTCGACGGCTCCGCTTTTTCGTCACACCTCCCTTTTCGCGCAACCAAACCGTGTAAGGTGAGAGCGGATTAATTTTTTTTGCTTCCAGAGAAGTAGCAAATCGGCTCTACAAAACTACAAAACTCCAGTATTGCCACAATATCGCACCCAGTTATGAACGCAAGCCGCTACGGATTCCTCAACCCGGCTTGGGCCAGCAATTCGCTCGTGGAAAGATAGGCCTGGCGTACCCACTGTTCGATCGCGTCCGGATCGGGTGAAAACTCAAGTTCGATCGAGATGGTTCCGTCGATATTCAAATTCTTCAATTCCTGAAGGTAAGGTGGGAAATCGACAACTCCCATGCCGGGCGGCAGATCACCATGAACCTTTCCGTCACAATCCGAGATATGTACGTGGATCGCCTTCCCTTTCAGTTTTTGCAACTGTTCCGGCTTTTGATTGGCCAACAGGAGGTGCGATATATCGATATTGGCTCGCAGAGCAGGGTGGTTTACTTCATCGATGAATCTGACCATCTCGTCGATACTGTTGAGAAGCGAGAGCGGAAAGGGTTCGAGTTCCATCGCAATTTTCAGGTGAAGCTGCTCGGCGTAGTCGGCCAGTTCCCGGCAGGCATCGACAGCGAGTTGCCATTGTTCGGCCGGGGGGATCACTTCACGATTCCAGATATATTCCCCCAGCACCAGCAGCAGGTTTTCGGCTTCGTATTCGTAACATAAATCGAGATAGGCTTTGACCCGATCCAGATGAAAGTTTCGCACGCTGGGGTTGAAATCGATCAGTCCAACGGCGACACAGCAGACCGAGACGACAGGCAGATCCAGTCGGTTGCATTCCCGCCTGATCAGCTGCCGTTCCCGAATATCGATCGAGAGCGGATCGGTAAAGATGTCGATACAGTCGAATCCGAGTTCTTTTGTCTTTCGGATTCCCCAAGCCGTTTCCCGTCCTGCCTGTGCCCAGGCGGAGTTGATCAATCCCAATTTCATGGATAATTCCCGTCGATAATTCCGGTAAAGAAGTTGCAAGTTCGATAAAACAAGGAACGTGATGCGTGAAGCAGAATCATCTTTCCCGGCCCGGCGGCCCGGTTGCTCAGCCCCGTTATGGTCTCACTTTTCACGCCTGCTTGCAACTTGCAATCGTCTTTGAATGTGGATTCTCCACGATACTTGTTGTATGCTGGATGCCCGGGGGAGTTGTTCGTGTAGCAGTATTCAGCCTGTGATGAGCGGGTCGTTTGTGATGCGTCGTTCCCGGTACCGCTCTCGGTGCCCATGTTTTCAGGAGTCTCAGTTTGTCTCGAATCACCAATAGCCTGTTGCAGTTTCTGGGTGTTATTCTTGTTTTGAGTTCGCTTTCTCTTGAAGGCCCGTTGCTGGCTCAAACGCGATCGGAAGGGGCAGAACAAAAAGAGGTCTCGCCGGTCAATCATCCGGAATCGCCCGGGGTTTCAAAGACTGTTCCGCTTGCGCTCGACCCTGCGAAGGTTCGCGTCATTTTGAATGTGAATCCCCACGTTGTCGATTTGGCAATGCGTCGAGATCTGGAACGGGAAGTGACTCGACGGCTGAATAATTCATTGGGCCAGGCGATTGATTTGAAACTGGAAACGTCCTTCCGTTCGTATGAGTCGCCCCTGGATGCTCCCGAAGTTTCGCCTTCGCTGCATCAGTTGAATGACCTGAACCAGACCTTGATTGCGTTCTATTTGGATGACCACGAAAACCGATGGCGAATCCGTACAAAATCCTGGATTGCCTTGACCAACCAGTGGACCGAGTATCCTGTGCAGCGATTGAAAAATCCGGAAGCGATTGGCCGTTATCTGTGTCAAATGGTTTCCCGATCGATTTCTTCTGTTGTAAAAGTGGAAAAGATCGAACAGAAAAGTCTTACCGGTGTTCTTGCCGGGGGTGAGTTCTTCACACCGGATGAATCTGTCAGCCTGCTTCAACCGGGCAGGTTTTTAGGCGTGGTCATGCTTTATTTCGATCGGAATCGCCAGTTGAAAGCGCGCCAGATTCTTCCGTGGACCTACCTGAAAGTCACCAATAGAAACCGGGCCATCATCACGTGCCAAACGGTTTCCGCCTTTCGAAACCCCATTCCGAAATCTCGCAGACGGGTTGAGGTGCTCGCCTTCTCTGTTGACAGACCTTTTTCGGAGACAATCGCTCGCGTGATGATTCGGGATAAACCAAACCGTCCGTTCCGGCTGACAAAGGTTTTTCTTTCGTCATGGGAAAGCCCCAAGCCGACTGAAAGTAAAAGCTCCGCTTCTGCTGTTGAGGTAGAAAAAAAGAAACAGACCGCTCCTGTCGCCCACCTGAAACT
>JALTOP010000469.1 GCA_027000105.1 Planctomycetaceae bacterium
GATATAATCGGTCTGCAGGCGTTTGAGACTCCCCTCCACCGCCCGACGGATGTGGTGTCGATCGATTCCGGTGTGTCCTTCTCGCACCGGTGGAACGAACCAGCCATGTCCGGGGCCACAAAACTTTGTCGCGATCACCACTGCATCGCGCGGTTTTGTCTGCATCCAACGCCCGACGATTTCTTCTGTACGGTTCACCCACTTTTTATCGGGCGGAGTGGGGTAGATTTCTGCAGCGTCCAGAAAATCGATTCCTGCATCAAAGGCCCGATCCATAATCCGAAACGCTTCTGCTTCGTCGCAACTGGAACCAAAAGTCATCGTTCCCAGACAAATATCGGAAACAACCAGCGAACTCCGCCCTATCCTTCTACGATCCATTTTTCCTGTCCTGACCAACCATTCTGACAAAAACTACTCTGAAAAACTTCTGACGATAAAACGTCTGTCGATACGAAACCGAACAAAAACCCGCTGTTTCAATTCCTGAAGCACCCGAGGGAGAAGTTGCTTCAGATGATTCGATCAGCACCGCGATACCCAGCACAGCTGGGCTGTTCTGACCGCCGTAACCAGAATGAGATTTTCAAAAGTTTTCGCACCGTTCGTAAACTTTAACCGTTAGTAGTACGGAGTCACGATTGAGGAAACTGTTCAGGGAACAGTCCTGAAATCAGGGGCCGTTGTAAAATCAGCCCCTGAAAAAGGACTATTTTTTCCTGAACATCGGATCCTGTGGGTTGCCTCGCGAAAGTAAATAGGCGAGTAGATCGAGAACTTCGTTTTCATTCAGGGGGTTGAGCAGTTTTTTGGGCATCAGCGATGTTTGTGAAGGAATCGATTCGTCGATGCTCTTTTTGGGAATATCGACAATTTTTGTGGAGTCTTCCGGATCGATCAACAGCGTGATTTGGTCATCTGTTTCGCTGATGATTCTGCCGACGTACGATTTTCCGTCCTCGGTCAGCACCTGCATCGCGCGGTATTGATCGGAAATGACTTTATCCGGTTCGATGATTGCTTCGGTCAGGTCTTTCAGGTTGAAGCGGCCAGCCAGTTGCGTCAGATCGGGGCCGGTAGCACCGCCGTCGCCGTTGAAGCGATGACAGACGATACAGCGAGTCGCTGCAAACATTTTCTTGCCGTTTTTGAAATCACGGCCCCGCTTCAATTTTTCATCGGCCAGTTTCAAAACTTCTTCCACTGTCCAGTCCTTACCAGGCCCTTTCGGTTTGGGAAGTTCCGCCACGGCAAAGGGAACTCGTCCTCCTGCCGCTTCGATCGCAATGCGCAGCGATTCCGGCATATTCAGATACGCTTCGTCATCGATGTTTTTCAGGAACTTGCGGTAACTGTTTCCGCCACTCCATTTCATGGCTTTCTGGAACCATTTGAAGTAGGCGACTCGATCTTCGAAGCTCCAGTTCTGTTTCAGGTTCCTCAAAATGAATGCGTAGTGCACCTGTTGCAGGTCTGGTTGATTGTCGATCATTGCTGCGATGGCACTGCCGTAACCCCGGTTTCTTGCCAGTAAGTCGTTCAGTTTGCCACCGCCCCGTTTGGGTTCCTTTTTCAACAATGCGACCAGCTTATGGCTGATCGTCCTGGAGTTGAGGTAAACAAGTAATTCACTCAAAACACGATTCAGCGCTTGTGCATCAGAAAGTTTCGAGTACGCCCACTCCACCTGTTGACGATCTCCTGTTTCTGGTTCTTCACGGGCGGGGAAGAATGGATCGTATTTTGCAGCGAGTCGGCTTGCTGTCGCTTCATCCGGTTTTCCCATGCGAATGAAAACCAGTTGCATCGCCCGGATCAGGTCGAGTTTTTTCGCATTGCTCAACGCGGCAAAATCGATTCCCTCCAGCGCTGCGATCAATCGCGGTTGCAGGGTCGATTCTGCCTGTCTTGCCAGACCGATAACACCATTGATGAGCGCTCCGTTATTCTTTTGGCTCAATACCGCTTCTGTCCAGAGTTCTGTCGGTTGATGTTCCAGTGCAATCCTCGCGGCATAACGAATGAAGCGGTCTTCGTTTCCGAGTTGTTTCACAAGATGCCGGATTTGTTCGGAAGTAAGTTTCAATCCATCGTGATGCAGTTGTTCGATTCGTTTCCGTTCCGCTCTCAATTTTTTTGCGGCTGCGGATTCAGATTTGTTATCAGCAGGTTCGTTATCTGAGATTTCCCGATTACCTGTATAAATCACTCGGAACAGTTCCGATTGTGTGCCCCGTCCCCCCGATGTGAAGTACAGCGCCCCATCGGGGCCGACGGCGACATCGGTCAACGGAAGCGGTGTGCGGGACAGAAATTCTTCCTTGATCGCCTTGTAGGTGGAGCCGCTCGGTTGCATGTGAATGGCATACATCGTGCCGAACGTCCAATCGCAAATGTAGAAGGCCTGTTCGTACTTTTTCGGGAATTTCGTACCGTAACCAAAACAGGCACCGACCGGAGAACCGGGGCCGATATCAATCAGTGGGGGCAGACTGTCCGGATAGTTCGGCAACCATTTTCCGGTTCCGCTTCGCCAACCGAATTCACTGCCGCTACTGGCGTGAACGACTCGCGTTGGGCGATACCAGGGCGTTCCGATGTCCCATTCCATATCGGCATCGTAAGCGAATAGATCCCCATTGCGATTGAAGTCCATATCGTACGGATTGCGATAACCGATGCTGAAGATTTCCCAGCTCTTTCCTTCCGGATCGGTTTTGGCAATCCAGCCGCCCGGTGCGA
>JALTOP010000470.1:0-10130 GCA_027000105.1 Planctomycetaceae bacterium
CAAAAATCTGATCCCAGCCTTTGGAAAACTCTGGAGAGGCTCCAGTTCTGACAATCGGTCCACTCATTTTCTTTTCCTGTCCTTGTGAGAATAAGTTAAGTATTGATATGAAATTTCCGGGAGCGATCAGCAACGGTGAAACAGTAACTGCATCGTTGCGCCCCGTTATGTTGCGTCATCGTTGTATCGTCAGATTCAGGAGTTTTATTGAGACTCCCGATCGTCTATTCAAAATGGATACGAACTATTCCATGCAAAAGCGATTTTGTCAACCTTTAACCCGGTCTTCCGTCTGACTGTTTCCATCCTTTTGGTGAATCAGATTTTTGAATGGTCATTTCTTGTGGAGGCGTGCAGGTTTTTTCGTCGTGATTGTCTTCGCTGTTGTGGTTGCCGTGATTGATGATATTGTTTGCTGCCAGGAATCCGCTGCGAACGGCTGATTCCATTGTGGATGGCCATCCGGTATCCGTCCAGTCACCTGCAATTTGAAGATTCCAGATGGGCGTCTGTTGGGAGGGGCGAAGTTTTTCGACACCGGGCGTGACCGAGAAGACGGCTCGGTGTTCCGTGATGACACGGGAGTGCAGCAACCCGGCCGAACGTGTGCGAGGCCAGATCTCTCCCAGTTCGCGAATGATGTGGGCGACCAATTTCTCTTGACTGTTTGATATTTTATTTTTGATCTCGCGGCTATTGCTGATCACCACCTGATAGTAGTAACCGGATGCGGGGGAGCTTTGTTCAAGAATCGCGGTTCGGTTAAAAATCCATTGGGCGAGACGGTTGATCAAAACAGCGTGCCTGAGTTGCGTGACAGGTTGATTGAACCATAAATGGACACTGGTGATCGGGGCTGATTCCAGATCGCCTGTTTTGGAAAAGGGTTCCATTTTGCTGACAGGATCAGGGAGAAGGGACCTGGCGCGATCATGCGAGACTGCAAGGAGATAGTGATCGGCTTTCAGGATCGAACCGTCTCGCATTTGGGCACCAGTAACCGTGAACCGGCCGTGTTCGTTCTGGACGAGAAATTCTTTCAATCCGGTCAGCAGATCGATCGTCGCAGCACGTTCCTTGAGCCAGTTCTGAAGGTGTCGGTCGTAAAATTCTCCCAACGGGATTTTCAGCAGTTGGACTTTCCACGCATGGCGTCCCTGGAGGAAACCATCCAGAAAAACTTTCCGTGCATGGTAAAAATCAATGCGATCCAGATCTTCACTCAAGGCGGAAACGAGAACAACATTCCAAAATCGATCGATGGTGTTCGGGGATTGTTTCTGCGTTTTGAGCCAGTCGATAAAAGCTCCTGATGCGGGACGATTGGCGCGTTTCAGGCGGAGCAGGGCCACTGAAAGTGATATTTTTTCCTGCCAGGTTAGATAGGATAATTGGGCAAACGAAATGGCCAAATGTGCCGGGGCGGGCAACAGACTGTTTTTGAGGACGTTGATGCGACCGTCCAGGCCAATAAAATGAAGTCGTTTTTCATTGGTCAGGAATTGCGATGTTCCGGTCAGATGGCACAATTTCTGAAACCCGGTGCAGCAGCCCATATTGACGTGCTGGCAATTATCAATCAGCTCGCCGGTGGCGGAATCGGAAATCGAGGAAGCCCGTCCGCCCAGGCGTGGTCGGGACTCGACCAGTCTGACTTGATAGCCATGCCGGGTCAGTTCGACCGCGGCGGCAATCCCTGCCAATCCGGCTCCAATAATTAACACGCGTTTTTTCGCCACTCCAGTTCCTTGGTCGATTTCACGAGATAACTGGCCAACATAACTGCTCAACTTTCCGGAGGCTACTGATGATTTCCGGACGTTACAACTTTCCGGAATTTATCCGGAATTTGGAATTTAACAGAGCAGTTTCCGGAATTTAACAGAGCTGAGATCGTTTGAAGAGCGTTATTCGATCTGGTAGCGAAAATATCGAGGAAAAGAGTCTGTCCGGATGATTTTTTTGAGGATGATTGACCGATCGGGAATCTCCACCGATTTAGCATCACAGAGGGCAGGTTAGCATCACCGAGGGCGGGCTGTGAGAGCCGAACTTCAATTTCAGAGCCTGAAAGGGGGGGAGTGTTCCGCGTTGGCTGTTCGCAGTTGACGTCGATTATACCGGTGCGTTAAAACTGTCCTGTGTTAGCCTGTTCATGGGCAAACAGATACTTTCATGGAGCAAGTAGGAATCGAGGGATCGGTGATGCCAGAACATCAAGCTGGAACGACTGAAACATTTTCAGCAACGCAGGCCTGGGGAGAGATGGGGGAAGATGCATCGATATTGATTTTTGGTGCATCAGGCGATTTGACCGCACGTAAATTGCTTCCGGCGTTGTACACTCTTTGGAAAACCGGGTATCTGCCGAAAAAGTCTCAGATAATCGGCGTAGCGCGCCGGGAAAAGAGTGATGAGGTCTTCCGACAGGAAATGTTTGAGGCGGTCGGGACGGCTTCGCGAACCGGCGAAGTGACCGAGGCAGACTGGAAGCAGTTCGCCGTCCGTTTGCACTATCGTCAGGTCGATATCTCCGATGCCAGCCAATACACCAACCTGAAGACATCGCTGGAAGAACTGGAACAGAAGAGCGGACTTTCGGGCAAGCGGATTGTATACATGGCGACTGCCCCGAAACTTTTTCTCCCGGCCGTAGAGGCACTCGATGCTTCGGGGATGATTCCCGATTACGATAACGAAAACTGGTTGCGAGTCGTTTTTGAAAAACCGTTCGGGCACGATTTGGCTTCCGCAAAACGTCTGAGTCATTCCTTGAGTCGTCATTTACACGAAAGCCAGATCTATCGTATCGATCATTATTTGGGCAAGGAAACCGTACAGAACATTTTGCTGTTTCGATTTGGTAATGCAATTTTCGAACCGTTGCTGAATCGAAATCATGTCGATCACATTCAGATTACCGTAGCGGAATCACAAGGCATCGAGCGGGGACGCGGTGGTTATTACGATCAATCGGGAGCGTTGCGCGATGTGATGCAAAATCACGTGTTGCAGTTGCTCTGTCTGATCGCGATGGAGCCACCCGCCCTGTTTCGTGGCGATGATATTCGAGACGAAAAGATGAAAGTTCTCCAGGCATTGAGCCCGGGGGATCAACAGGATATTTCCCGTTGGGCAGTTGCAGGGCAGTACACCGCCAATGAAATTGAGCCAGGAAAGATGCTGCCCGGTTATCGCGAGGAAGATCGTATTCCGAGGGATTCCCGTCGGGAAACGTACATTGCTCTGAAAGCCTTTGTTGATAACTGGCGCTGGGCGGGAGTTCCATTCTATCTTAGAACCGGGAAGAGGATGCCTTACCGTGTCAGTGAGATTGCAGTCCAATTCAAGCATCCGCCAATGAACCTGTTCACAACGGTGGAATGTGATGGTGATATGTGTGCCATGGTCGAGGCGAAACCGAATACACTGGTCTTTCGCATCCAACCTCATGAAGGGATCGAGTTGAGCTGTTCCACGAAGCGGCCCGGTATGCAGTACCAGATACACCCTGTAACGATGGATTTTGCCTACGACGAACAGTTCGAAATCGGACTACCGGAAGCGTATGAGCGTCTGCTGCTCGATGTGATGCGAGGTGATACGACCCTGTTTACTCGTAGCGACGAACTTGAAGCGGCTTGGAAGTTTGTTACGCCCGTTTTGGAATATCTTGAGGGCGGAGGTCAGGATCCCGAATTCTATCCAGCCGGGACATGGGGTCCGGAAGCGGCCGAGAGGCTGCTTGAAGCGGCCGGGCATCATTGGCGCAAACCGTCCGTGAATTTGTAAACAGAAGATGATTTTCCACGCTGTTTGGTCAATAATTACCTGCCCAACAATTACTTGCCCGGCGATTTCCATTGTTTCGGGGAGAAGGAGTGAAAGAATGTTTTTCAGAAGGATGATTATTTTGAGACTCCTGTTCCTCACTGCTTGGGCCCTGTCGCAGGTTGGCGGGGTTTCCCGGTCAGTTGCTGATGAGAATTGGCCGCAGTTTCGGGGAGCGGATGCCCTGGGGGTTGCCGATCATCCTGATCTTCCGGATCGCTGGAGCGAAACGGAAAATATCCTCTGGAAAAAATCGGTCCCCGGTCGCGGGTGGTCCTCGCCTATTGTCACAGGCGACAAAGTGTTTGTCACCACCGTCGTGCGTCTGTCGGGAGGTGAAGAAAAGGCGAAGCCCGGCCTCTATTTCGGAGGCAATCGCAACAAGCCGGCACAAGTTGAGCATCATTGGAAAATCATCTGTTTCGGTTTGAACGACGGCAAGGAACTTTGGCAGCGGACATTGTATCGCGGAATCCCCCGGACGCCTCGTCATATTAAAAACAGCTATGCTTCTGAAACTCCCGTGACAGACGGGAAGCGAGTTTATGTTCTTTTTGGCGATGTCGGACTGTACTGTTTGACAATAGATGGAAAACCTGTCTGGTCGAAGCCCCTGCCTGCCTGTAAAACACGGTACGATTGGGGAACGGCCTCGTCGCCGATATTGCACCAGGATAAGTTGATCTTTGTCAGCGATAACGAGGATTCTTCCTACCTGGCAGCGTTCGACAAGCAGACTGGCAAGCAGTTATGGAAAGTGCCCCGCGACGAAAAAAGCAATTGGGCCACACCATTTGTCTGGAAAAACCGGTTAAGAACGGAAATTATTGTGCCGGGGAGCGGGAAAAACAGATCATACGATACCGACGGGAAACTGCTTTACGAATTTGGTGGCTCATCGAGTATTACCATTGCCACACCGTTTGCCGCCAACGGGTTGTTGTATGTGACATCGGGCTATGTGCTCGATCCTAAAAAACCGGTTTTCGCCATTCGTCCCGGTGCATCGGGGGATATCTCTCTCCAGCCGAATGAAACGTCGAATCAATTTATCGTATGGTGCCAAAAGAAGGCGGCTCCGTACAATCCCTGCTCGCTTGCCTATCGGGGGCAACTTTATGTCCTGCTGGATCGTGGTTTCTTGACTTCTTACGATGCACTGACCGGAAAACCGGTTTACGGAAAAAAACGCATCCCGGAAGGAAAGTCTTTCACGGCATCGCCCTGGGCATCAAACGGGAAGATATTTTGTCTGAATGAATTTGGAGAAACATTCGTCATCAAGGCCGGTCCCCAATTCGAACTATTGCACACGAACAAATTGGCGTCGAAAGAACTTTGCATGGCCACTCCCGCTCTCGCCGGCGGCAAACTTATTTTACGAACTGGTGATAATCTCTACTGCATTGCCAGGAAATAACACGACCCGGCCGATTCGATCCAGGCTCGGCCGGTTCACAATGGCTCGGCCGGTTCACAATGGCTCGGCCGGTTCACAATGTGGACTGCGTGAATTTCCCGGCCTCTCCCGTTCACAGACTCCAGAGGTTGTTTCTGGGATTTTCGTCGATGTGTTCGGCCAGTTGCTCAACCAGTTTTTTGGCTTCTTCTGAAAGTGATTTGGGAACCGTTACCTTGATGTTGATGAGCTGATCTCCCCTGCGTTTCGTTTTTTTTTTTTTTATTTTTTTGTTTTGTAGTCTCAGCTTCGCGCCGCTGGAAGTTCCGGGCGGGATGGTAACAGTCACTTCGCCATTGCTGAGAGTTGGTACGTCAATTTTGGCTCCCAGGATCGCCTCGGTCACCGTGATGGGGACTTCCAGCAGAATGTTGGCTCCATCCCGTTTGAAATACGGGTGCGGTGCGATTTTCACCTTGACGAGCAAGTCACCGGGAGGCCCCCCGGTCACGGACGGTTCACCCTGACCGGCCAGACGAATGGTGGCTCCCTGATGGATCCCCTCCGGGATCGTGACGGTGAGGGTTTCCCGTCCGCTGCCACGGTGGATCGACAATTCGTACTTTCCCCCTTCTGCGGCCAGATGAAAAGGGATTGTTATTTCTGAATGGATGTCGCGTCCTCTACGTGGTCGTGTCCGGCGTTGTCCTCCGCCGAATCCGCTGCCGAACAGGTCACCGAAATCAACTCCTCCTGGCCCACCGGCTCCCCCAAAAATCTGTTCCAGATCGATGGGGCCGCTTCCGGGGTGTCCGTAATTTCCGCCTCCCATGTTTTCAAAGCCGGCCCCGTACATATCGTATTTTTTACGTTTTTCCGCATCGCCCAAAACGTCGTATGCTTGCTGAATCTGTTTGAATTTTTCGGCAGCCTGCTTGTCGTCCGGTTTGCGGTCCGGATGGAATTCACGGGCCAGTTTACGGTAGGACTTCTTGATTTCATCTTCCGATGCGTTTTTGCTTACACCGAGTATCTTGTAATAGTCTTCGTTTGCCATGGCTCGCCAATGATAATGTTTCAAATGTGAATAGTGCGTTCAGCCCCACTATTCTAGGCAGTCAAGTCAATACCTGCAAATGCGGGTTGATAATGGATTTTTTTCATCAAGGTGTGAAAAAGGATATAAAACAAAGAGAACAGCACTGCGCTCGATTGGGCTATTCCGGAACGGGAAGGAATCGGATATTAGACATGTTTGCATACGTCTTTACATGCGTCAAAACTGGTAAACTTCAATTTTCCAGTTTCCCTTCCCGATCACTTCGAATCGGTATTTTCCCGGCTTGTCGAAATTCACGCTGCCGTATTTTCGGATTTTTTTCCGTTGAATTTCCATGATGAGGCTCTGGAATCCGTCTTCCCGTTTCCAGATGATCTGCTTCAGGTCTCCGTCATGTGTCCAGCGGAATTCCCAGTCGCCGGTGACAGTGAATGAACCGGTCGTCCCATGATCTTTGCCGGTGAATGTTGCAATCAGTTTTTCCTGAGGGAAGGAATTGCGATTCACCACCAAAAAGGCAATGTATGTAACACCGATCACCATTAACAGCAATCCCAGGCAAACCAGCGTGAATCCTTTGACGGTTTGAATACCATGTTCAGGAGAGAGAGTTGGTTCTTCTGCCATCTTTTTCGCTTCGATTGTTTGAACGACTGGTTCCATGTTATTGGTATGTTTGTGGCTCATTTGTGCAAGGAGAATTTGCCCAGGCGGTTGTTCCGGCCCTTCTTTGGGGATTGATTTCCGGATGCTGATTTCCGTTGAAGTCAGGCGAAACAGGGGAATCAGTTGATCCTACCTGTTCTGTTTATTTTGAAACCTGGCCAGTGCCTCCTGTTCCAGTTCTGCGTTGTAATCGGGGTTGGGTATGTTGGGAATTGGTGCACCAATTTTCTGTTGCCATTGTTGGAGTCGCCTCAACAGTTCCGTTTTTTTCTGCGGGGAATGATTGCAGAGGTTTGTCGTTTCGCCGGGGTCATCCTGAAGGTTGTACAGTTCGATTCCTCCATCTTCGAAATACTGGTGCAATTTCCAGTTTCCCACTCTGATGATGCTGCAGGGACGCGTGCGGAAAAGGGGATCACGTGATTCCAGCCTCTCTGCGTTTTTTCCAGCTTGCAGGTAAGCGGGGAAATGCCAGAACAGGGCACGGGAACCGAGTGATTCGGCTTCCCCTTTAAGAAGCGGTACCAGTGAGAGACCATCTGCCGGCTGGTCGGTTGGCATTTTCGCTCCGGTGATTTCGCACAATGTGGGAAACAGATCGACACCAATAACGGGAACATCGCACTTTGTCCCCGCTTGTACGACGCCGGGCCATTTGACGAAGAATGGTTCGCGGATACCCCCTTCGTAGTAGGTTCCCTTATAACCTCTGAGCGGAGCCATATCTGTTGCGCTGGCCAAACCACCGTTATCGGATGAAAAGACGATGACTGTTTTCTCTGTCAATTCCAATTCGTCAAGAACAGCGAGTATCTTCCCCACTCCTTCATCAACAGCTTCGATCATGGTTGCCATCACGACATGATGGTGGAGCTTGCCCGGTTTTTTGTTGCGATATTTTTCCAGAAGATCCTTTCTCGGCTGCAATGGCGTGTGTACTGCAAAGTGCGTTAGATAGAGCAGCCACCGCCTGTCTTTATTGCGTCGAATAAAATGGATGGCTTCCTGACTGAGACGATCAGTCAAATACTCACCCTCTGGAGCATCTTTCAAATCCCGATTTCGAAATGGTGGATAATATCCGTTGGGGGGAGTACCTGAATGAGTCCCCGCAAAATTGAAGTCGAAACCGTAAGGAACGGGATCGTCGCTCAAATGCCATTTGCCAATTGTTCCCGTGCGATAGCCTGCGTTTCTGATGAGTTCCGCCCACGTTTTGATTCGAGGATCAAGTGTGTCGGTTCCAGGAATGTGCTTCAAACGTCGGTACTCTTTCTTGCCACGTGGACGGGTTCCCACATTGAAAATACGATGGCGGGGAGTGTACTGACCGGTAAGCAGGCAGGCACGCGCCGGAGCACAGTTCGCCGCACAGGAGTACGCATTGGTGAATACCATGCCCTGTTTCGCCAATCGATCCAGATGAGGTGTCTCGAAAAAGTCGGAACCCATGAATCCTGCGTCCCTCCAGCCGAAATCATCCAGATAGATAAACAGCACGTTGGGACGCTCGGAAGCATTGACGGCCTCCTGCAAATCGGACAGACCAGTCAGAGCGAAACCGAGCAGCAACAGCACCCGGGACATATCAGCTTCCCCTTTTTCAAACATGAATAAAAACCAGTGAGAGCCCACGAAAGCGCACGAACGTACCGCCGTATTATGCCCCATTACGCCGCATTATACAGCGGGCGCATCCCCAGGGCGAACCTGTTCTCCATTTTTCCACTTTTCTACCCTGGTCTTCGGGGCGAGGTTGTTGGCCTTGTTTGCGATAGACTTGTTTCGATGTGCGGCGTGAAGTCTTTGCCAAACTGTTCTCTGGAGCCGGCTTGATTGAAGCCGGTTTGATTCTGTATTTGCTTCTGTTAGTCTTAACTTCTGGCAGGAAGAATTTTTACATGAAACATCAAGCGATGAAAAACAAGCGATGCTCACGAACATTTTTCAACACAACTTTCGTATCACCATTTTCAGCTTCTGTTGTCTGCTCACCGCCGCACTCGTTTTGCCAGTTGCAAGCCGGGCAGTTGCAGGGGAGAGGAAGAAGTATGAATTGCCAGAATTTATTGTTCCCGGGCATCAGGAGAAGATGGACAGTTTGCAGGATCTGTTTTCCAGGCATCATTCGCCTCGCACATATTGTACCTTGTGGGATGCCTGGCTTCCGATGTCGATTTTGTGGCCTGCGATAGGCGATGAATACACGGCAAAGGAAATGCGGGAGTATTATCGCAAGGTCTTTCTGCACAGGTTTATTGATGCTCAGGGATACGTCACGATGGATCAACACATCGGATTGGCCCATCCCGAAGGCTGGCCCTTCCCGACCTGGCGGCAAGCGGGCGGTATGGGGTGGCATTTCACGCATTACAGGGATCATTATGCAAAATTTCTTGCGATTCCCCTGGCGACTCTTCAGGGATGGACGTTGGACGGCATTCAATCGCAGGGGCTCGATAAAATGCAGGGATTGGAGTTGAAACTGACACGGGCCAACGCCGTCCTGACCTCTCCGGTATGTCAGGTAAACTCGTTCGCTTCTCCATTCGTTGTCTTGCAGTGGGATCACGAACGGCTCCCCGGTGATGCGAAACCCGTTCTGCAGTGGACAACAACGACCGCTCACGAATTCGGCAAGGAGCGGGAGATATGCCTGAAGCCGGAAATGACCCGGAAAAAAAAGAATGGTCTTTCCTTTACGGTGATTCCGGTTTATCAAAATCCGCTCTGGCAGGGCACGATCAGGCAATTTCGGATCAAATGGAATAACAGGGCTCCTGTCGATATCACATTGCGGGCGATGCACACGGCAGTTGATACCAGACACCCGATCACAAATATCCTGTTTGTGCAGGGAGCGACAGACTATTTCAACTGGACGACAGATACGGAGTTCCTGCAGAAGAATATCTCAAGGATGCGTGGTGCAATCGAGTATGCCATCAATGAATTTTCTGTCAGGGAAAACGGATGCGTTCTGGTTAAATGGGTGGGGCATAACGGGAAGGCGGGCTTTGACAGAAAAGCTGATGGAACCAGGGTGACCCATTTCGGGCAGGGTGTCGGGAACAATTATTGGGATTTGCTCCCTTTTGGCCATCGTGACTGTTTGGCAACAATCTATCTGTTCGATGCGTTGAACCGACTGGCAGGGCTGGAATCACAAATTGA
>JALTOP010000470.1:10140-10579 GCA_027000105.1 Planctomycetaceae bacterium
TGTATCGACAGCGACGGCAAGGGGCACGATTATGGCTTTACCTTTCTCAATCTGGAAGCCATCTACTACGGATTCGCAACAACGGAGCAGGCGAGGGAGATTCTGGATTGGGTCGATGGGAAACGCATCGTGAAGACCGATACTTCCCAGGCGGGTGACATCTATCATTGGGAATTTGCACCACGGGCAACCACGAAGCGAAACATCGAGTGGTACGTGTGGGCCTGGCACGGGCCGGAAGGAATTCCGTGGGGAGGACAGGTTCAGGATGGTGGGGCAGTTCTCGGCTTTTCCTATTTCGACATGATGGCGAGACTGAAAACGAACGGCCCGGATGATGCCTGGAAACGCATGCAGGCCATTCTCGCCTGGTACGATAAAGTGCAGCAGCAGGGAGGATATCGGGCTTACTATTCCAAACCGGGGAGAGGAACTTTGC
>JALTOP010000471.1 GCA_027000105.1 Planctomycetaceae bacterium
GCCCATCCCGGCAATGCCCGCCCCGGCAATGCCCGCCCGACCGAAGTTTCTCTCGTTTCTCGATTACCACTTCCCGGGACTGGCTGCGTGCCAGCATGCTTTCCACGAATCGGGGATACTGTTTTCGTTCAGCAACTGGCCCTCTTGCAGAGTTGGGTAGATTTCGTCGAAGTGTTTGATGGTGAAAGGATCGATGCGGCGCAGCACGTGGTGCGGCGTGATTTCCCGTGGACTTTTCATGCCGGCCCCTGCAAGTAATTCCATGAATGCGCCAATGGTTGCCCGATGGTATTCGGCGATGCGCTCGGCTTTTGTTTTGACATCGATAGCCTGGCTTCTTGCCGGGTCCTGTGTGGCGATTCCTACCGGACAAGTGTTTGTGTTGCAGCGACGTGCCTGAATACAGCCCAAGGCAATCATCATTGGGCGGGCCGCGTTGCACAAGTCGGCTCCCAGTGCGATGGTGCGAAACATGTGAAAGGCGGTAACAATTTTCCCGGCGGCAACAAGACGGATTTTCGAACGCAACCCCGTTCCCTGTAGTGAATTATGAACAAACCGCAATCCATCACGCATCGGCATCCCGACTGAATTGGTCAGTTCCAACGGAGCCGCTCCCGTTCCTCCTTCTGCTCCATCGATCGTTACAAAATCGGGCAGGATTCCGGTTTCCAGCATCGCTTTGCAGATCGCCAGAAATTCTGTGCGATATCCGATGCAAAGTTTGAAGCCGACCGGTTTCCCTCCCGAAAGTTCACGCAACTGCTGAACATATTCCAACAGGCCGATGGGGGTCGAAAAAGCGGAATGAGCTGGCGGCGAAATGACATCGTGCCCCAACGGAACGCCTCGGATTTCCGCGATTTCGGGTGTCAGTTTTTCTTTGGGCAAGATGCCGCCATGAGCCGGTTTGGCGCCTTGTGACAGTTTGATTTCAATCATTTTCACGGCGCGGTGAGACGAACGCTCCCGAAATTTTTCGGGGTCGAATCGCCCCTGTTCGTCCCGACAACCGAAATAGCCTGTGCCGATTTGCCAAATCAAATCGCCCCCCGGCTCCAGGTGATACCGGCTCAATCCCCCTTCGCCCGTGTTGTGGGCAAAGCCACCGATCTGGGCCCCGCCGTTCAGGGCGAGGATGGCATTACGGCTCAGGGAACCGAAACTCATGGCGGAGATATTCAGGTGTGACGCTTCGTAGGGCTGATCGCAGTTGTCCCCTCCTACGCAAACACGAGGTTCAACTTTTTCGACCGGCTGGGGCGCAAGTGAATGGTGCATCCACTCGTAACCGACACGATTGACATTACGTTGGGTGCCAAATGCCCGCGTGTCCAAATCGCCCTTGGCTCGCTGATAAATAATGGAGCGGAACTCTCGACTGAACGGCGTGCCGTTGATATCCGATTCTACAAAATACTGCTGAATCTCCGGGCGAACTTCCTCCATCATGTATCGACCGTGCCCAATCACCGGATAGATGCGCAACAGGGCATGTCTGGTTTGAGTGACATCGTATAAACCAAGCAGGATCAACGGGGCCACAACAAGAAACAGCCAGAGCACCGCAGGCCACCAGATGGAAATCAGCACAATCAGCACCGGCAACAGAATTGCCAACGTAAAGAAAATCTTTCGGACCATGTATCAGGACGCCTTGCTGTGCTTTCTTACTGCGTTTTACTGTTTTGAATCGGGAGCGGAAACGGTTTTGGGAGATTTTTGAGAAAGGCGATCAATGACATTGCGGGTGATTCGTTCCACATAAGGATCCTGGCCTCGTAAACCGTGTGCCCAGTCGGTGGAACCGGTGGTGAAAACGGTGCCGTTGTTGGTATAGAGGCCCAATACAGCCGCTCCAACTCTCTGTTTCGGAAAGCGATCGTACCAGAGACTGTCTCCCGGTGCCCAACGGGCCGGGCAGCTACCCAGAATCGTGAATGTTTTCGGTGTGCCATCGTTGTGAGTGGGGAAAGGAAGTCCGTTTTCCCATCGCATTTCGCAACCATCGCACTCGTAACCGACGATGGTATCCTTCTCGCCGAAACGCTCACCACGCTTCAAATTTGTTCCTTCGAAAACCCAATGATCCGGGCGATGAACGATGTACGACGCCTTTCCGTCCATGAACTGCCCATGGCTTTTATGGTATCCGCCCCATAAAAAGCCGACACCTGTGAGTCGATTTTCGGGACGCCCAACCAAATGATGACTCCATAACGTGCTGAGCAGCTTGGGGTCTTTGGTGCGGAAATACGGATCGAGAACGTACGCCTGCTTCCAACAGGTCAGTGCCCGACCGTTATCTTCACTGCGAACCTGCCAGCAGCAGGTGTTCCCACTGAAAAAAGCGACATTGCCTCCCTGAGCGATAAACGATTCGAGATTGTCGCGCATCGGTGAAGACCAGTATTCGTCATGTCCCACACTCAGCACGAGTTGATAATGCTTCAGTATTTCCGGGTGAAATTCCAGATCGCTGTTTGCCGCGTAATCGAGCACATAACCATTTTTTTCAGCCCAGCGTACAAGGTGGACTTCCCAGTTGTGGAACTGCGAAGAAATCGGCCGGTCAAACGAAACGCGGTGTCCCTGCAAGCCGTCCCGATCGTGATACGAATACAGACTGTGTCCGCCCCAATTGGTGTAGGCGTTGTAGGTGTTGGTCGAGAGTTGCAGCAGAATTTTCGTGTCGGTTCCCGGATTGGCTGAACGCACGATGAAAAAGAGGGAACCGGACGCCGATTTCCCCTGATCGTTTTTGGCATTCATCGCAACCTGATAGTAGCCGCTTTTCCAGTTGGCAGGAACTTTCAGTTTGTAGCAGGCCGGCCAGTTGCACCCATCGGATGAAGCACGGGCAGGTACCGGATGGACGCCGCCGGGGATGTCGCTTCCTGTCCAGACTTCAACGTTTTCCGCACCGATACGCACAATCTTCATCGAAACATTTTCGGCAGGAGTGGAAAGATGGAAAGCGATTTCCTCACCCGGTACATAGCTCAATCGATTCGTGTACCCGAACACGAAAAGAGGGGAGGAGTTTTGAGCGTTCGCCGCTGAGTGCCAATTCAGTAGAACCAAAGCAGCAAAAAAACAATAACATCGGGAAGTCAACAACATTCTGGTGTTCCTTTGAAACAATGGCTACCAGGAATCGCAACCAGGTAGAGGCAACCGTGCTGCTTCGTCCATCAAATCCGATCCTATCCAAAGTTTTTGTCCTGTGCAACGATGGGAAGCTGCTGCGTTGTGGGGGCGACCACCGATCGTTTACACTCCTGTTGCCCGATCCATTCAATTTATTCTGGAGTGAAATGAGAATGAAATTCCGATACTGCGTTGTGTTGTTTGCGATGCTCTTTTCTCTTTGTGGAAATACGTTGCAAACCGAAGCCGCCGGAAAACAGAAGCTGAATGTGCTGTTCATTATTTCCGACGACCTGACATCCACCGCACTTTCCTGCTACGGAAACAAGGTTTGTCAAACACCCAATATCGACCGCATCGCCGCCCGGGGAGTGCGCTTCACCCGGGCCTATTGTCAGGGAACTTTTTGCGGGCCTTCACGGGCTTCGTTTTTGAGCGGTTATTATCCGCATGCAACCGGCGTGCTCAATTATGTCAGTCCGAGAAAGGCGATTGGAAACCGTGAAACATGGCCTGAGCACTTCAAAAACGCTGGCTACTATTCGGCACGGGTCAGCAAGGTTTTCCACATGGGGGTTCCCGGTGGAATCGAGGAAGGATCGGATGGGGCAGACGATCCGGCTTCATGGACCGAGCGGTTTAATTCACCGGGGCCGGAATGGAAAGCACCGGGAGAGGGCGAAACGCTGGAGCGAAACCCGGACGGCAAAAAGCCGGTGGTGGGAGGGAACACGTTTGTCGTTGTCGAAGCGGAGGGCGACGATCTGGTTCATTCCGATGGCAAGACCGCGGCCAGGGCGTGCGAGTTGATCCAGAAACATCGCCACGAACCGTTCTTTCTCGCTGTCGGGTTTGTTCGACCGCATGTGCCGTTTGTTGCTCCGAAACCGTATTACAAACCTTTCCCGTTCGATGAAATGATTCTCCCATTGAAACTCAAGGGAGATTGGGACGACATCCCCCAGGCGGGCATCAATTACAAAACGAGCAAAAACATGCAGATGGATCTCCGCAGACAGAAAAAAGCGGTCGGCGGTTATTACGCATCCGTGGCGTTTATGGACGCGCAAGTTGGCAAGGTTCTCGATGCTCTTGAACAGGCCGGTTTGAACGATAAAACAATCGTCATTTTCACCAGCGACCACGGCTATCATCTGGGCGAACACGATTTCTGGGCGAAGGTCAGCCTGCATGAGGAATCCACCAAGGTGCCGTTGATCATCAGCGTTCCCGGCAAGAAGCCGGCCGTTTGTCATTCGCTGACGGAACTGCTCGATTTGTATCCCACAATATCCTCACTTTGCGGGCTCGATGTTCCTGATCGACTTCAAGGAAAGGATATCTCGGCCATGCTGGATAACCCATGCCATTCCGTTCGGGATTTCGCCTTCAGTATGAATGGCCCCTGGAACGGTTTTCTGCTGCGGGACAAAAAATGGGCTTACATTCAGTACAAGGAAGATGCATCACAGGGAATCGAACTGTTCGATATGGAAAAAGATCCGGAACAATTCACCAACCTGGCCCTTGTTCCTGAATACCGCGATGTCGTTGCAGAGTTCAGAAAAAAATTCGATGCGAAGATGAAAGAGGTACGCCACAACGATCTCTCGAACAATTAATCGAAAAACCTGTAACCGATAAAACGTGCCGAGGGCAGCGAGTACCCGTTTACAGTTTGAGAGCGTGTTCATAACACGACCCTCCATCTGGCCGGGTAAAGTGAGTCAACCCGGGGAAAGTAACAGGCCGCCTATTATAGCTGTCTGTTGTATCTGTTACGACAATTCTCTCCCGGCCTCTCCGTTTCCATTAAATTTCATACAGGCAAGTGCATCATGAATTCGGAAGTCACCTCCGGAAAAGAACAGGGGCAACCACCCAGGCGATCAGAATTGGAAGCCAGCTTTTGGCAACTGTGCGAAGTCGTTGCGAAGTTGCGATCTCCGCAAGGTTGTCCCTGGGATCGTAAACAGACCCTGGAAAGCATCAAACCGTACACACTGGAAGAAACCTACGAACTTCTCGAAGCCATCGATTCCGGGGACGATGCGGCGATCACTGAGGAGTTGGGGGATCTGCTGCTTCAGGTTGTACTCGATGCTCAAATTGCAGCCGATGAGCAGCGTTTCGATATGATCGATGTCATCAGGGCGATTACCGAAAAGATGATCCGCAGGCATCCCCATGTTTTCGGCGAACAGAAAGTCGATTCAGCCGAACAGGTCAGGGGAGTCTGGGAGGCTGTCAAACAGGACGAAAAACAGGATCGAACTTCCCGGTTGGATGGCATTCCAAAACAGATGCCCGCATTGGCCAAAGCTCTTCGTCTGCAGGAAAAAGCGGCTCGTGTCGGTTACGATTTTCCACATCGCGACATGCTCTTCGACAAGTTGCAGGAAGAACTTGATGAACTGCGGGAAGAACTCTACGAATCGCAGCAGGTTCCGGAAAGAAAAATTGATATCTACAGCGAACACGTTGCCGATGAGGAAATTGCCGATCCTGAACGCCGCTCACGCATCGAAGAGGAACTGGGAGACGTCCTGTTTGTCATCGCCAATATCGCCCGCCGCTGGAAAGTAAATCCCGAAGAAGCACTCCGCAAAACAAACGCCAAATTTACCCGTCGCTTTCAGGCCATCGAACAGGGACTGAAACGGGATCAGCGTTCCATCGAACAAGCCACCCTGGCCGAAATGGAAGAGTATTATCAGCGGGAAAAAAGGCGGGAAAAGCAGCAGTTAAAACAGAACTGCGACAATTCTGACTGATTTCAACACTCGAACCGTTCCCTGTTTTTTGATACAGTGCGACACCGAATGCGATCGTTTGTTGAATTCGAATAAAGGCTTATTCCTGATGACTGATTCCAGAATTGCACCTTGCCTGCAGGCGGTAACCGAAGCTGCCCAACAGAATAAACTGAGCGCCGGGGCTGTTGAAAATATCACCCGCTGGTTGACCAGCCCGCAGTACGCCGACTACACCGATTCCATTTGCCAGTTGATTGAAAAACGTGATTTCGAGGAACTGGATCGGCTATTCTGGGAAGTGATCGCCTTCGGGACGGGAGGGAGACGGGGACCGATGGCGGATTTCGGTTCCGCAACCATCAATCCACGAACCATTGCGGAGTCGGCTCACGGGTTGGCCACCTATTTGAAGCAGTCGGGCGAGCAAAAAAACGGCAAAGCGGTTGTCACCTGCGATAGCCGCAATCGCTCAAAAGAATTCTCCCGGTTGACTGCCTCGGTTTTGGCGGCCCACGGACTGCATGTCTATTATTTCGAGCAGGCCCGTTCAACCCCGGAACTTTCATTTGCCGTGCGACATCTCGAATGTGATATCGGCGTGATGATCACGGCTTCGCATAACCCCCCTTCCGATAATGGATTCAAGGCCTACTGGAATACCGGCGGTCAGGTTCTGCCCCCGCATGATAAGGGGATTGTCGATTCTGTTTACAATGCCGTCGATATCCCTCAGGTCGATTTCGATCAGGCGGTGCAAGCAGGAAAGATCGAATTGATTGGCAGCGAAATTGATGCCGCCTACCATCAGGCAGTCCTGAATATGTCGCTTTCGGGCAATCGTAACCTCAATGCGATTTACACTCCGTTGCATGGGGTGGGCGAAACAGCCTGCTATGCCATTCTGAAACAGGCCGGTTTCGAGGGCATTGAAATACTGGAATCCCAGCGGGAACCGAATGGAAACTTCCCGAATGTGGATCAACAGATGCCCAACCCGGAAAGAGTGGAAGTCTTTCGGGAGGGAATTGCCCGGGCGAAAGAAACAGGTGCTTCCGTGATACTCGCTTCTGATCCCGATGCCGATCGGCTTGGCGTTTGTGTTCGCGATCGAGCGGGAGAATTTGTGCATCTGACCGGGAATCAAATCGGAACTCTCATTGTCGATCACATCCTCAGAAATCGCGATGCGGCCGGTACGTTAAGCGAAAAACATTTTGTTGTTGAAACGCTTGTAACAACTCCTCTTATCGCTGAACTGGCCAGATCGTACCAGTTGCGGGTCGTGGATGATCTGCTTGTCGGTTTCAAATACATCGGCGAGGCGATCGACAAATACGGGCCGGAGTATTTCGTCTTCGGGGCAGAGGAATCACTCGGTTTTCTGGCTGGTACCTATGCTCGCGATAAAGACGCCGGAATTGCCTCGCTTTATCTTTCGGAGGCAGCGGCCGACTTGCAGTCAGAAGGGAAATCATTACTCGATCGGCTTGATGAGATCTATCAACAGCACGGCTATTTTCTGGAAGGCCAGGTCTCAAAAGTCTGTACCGGTTCAAGTGGCAAAGCCCAAATCGACGAGCTGATGTCGACCTTCCGCAATGATCCACCGACCGAACTGGCGGGTCTTTCCCTCGCTTCGGTTCGTGATTACGGTCAGAACGAAAAAAGAGAACTACCGAAAAACTCCCCCACGGAAAAAATCCCGCAACCGTGCGGAAATCTCCTTTTCTTCGATTCCGAACCGGGGCCGCTCAGCATCCACATCGCCGTGCGACCATCCGGAACAGAGCCCAAAATCAAGTTCTATCTGTTCGTTCGACAGGCGGTTGAATCTGTAGAACTGGAAACCGTCAAGGAGCAAGCCGCCCGTACCTACGATCAATTGAAGCAGGAATTGCTCGCGTGGATCGAATCGAAACTGGGTAACGAATAGCCACGATCGATTCTCCGCCTAGTTAAAGCGCTTTCCTTGAGCGTATCCCCCTGCTTCCTTGATGTCAAAATGTTTTCATGCTGCAAACCCGTCCTCCCGTGAGGATTTTTTGGTCTTCGGTCGATCGACACCACTTCAAGTGGACAATCGCGGTATGTTGACGATTGTGCGAATCGTGCCAGTTGATCGAAACATACGGCTGCGGAATTAACTCAACGTGCTCCAGGCAGACTCCTTCTTCACTGTAGTTCAGTATCATGGCTGGCTGCGGGGTTCCGTCAGGCTCCCAATCCTCATCAAGCGGAATCATCTCTACTTCAAATGCAGATGGGGTACGAAGTCGGGAGCGTCTTTCCTCTGAAATGCTCTCTTTTATCCATTGCGCCCCTTTTCGTTCGGTATGGTTTACCTCTGTTTCAGGAAGCTCGAAAATCTCTTCATCCGTAACAGAATCCCAGTCCTGGCCCCTTCTTTTTTTCTTCCGTGCGTAATCGATCGTTGATAGCATGGTTTTCGCTTTCATAAAAGTTTCTCGTGACAAACTTCCGAATTGATGCTGAACGCTTTCGGCGTTTTCCTCTGCGAAATGCCCAACAACGCGATGCATCAATTGCTGCTTGCAGTACTCGGGAAAAGACATTCCCTGAAAACAGAAACAGGATTTAGCGTTCGAAACTTTATGACCTGACGGGGAAAACGCAGGGATATTTTGCTGAAGCCCCTTATTTTCCGAGCAGGAAATAGAGGCAGGAAATGGGATATTCCGTTAAGCAACACCGGGCATCATGCAATGTTGTATCCTGGCATCATGGTTGAGGCATCAATGCAGCATCCATAGAGGTGACGTCGCGGGATAATTCCTGTATATTCCCTCCTGTTCGTCGAATCGACGGTAAGGCGATCACCGCAAATTCCTGTCGAGGAAATTGATGAGCGAGAAACGAACAAGGGCGTTGAACTTCAGTTGGGAAATATCCTGCAGCAACCGGAGAAGGAAGTTCCAGGCCAAAACCGGAATCAGCTTTTTGCTCACAAGCGACAGGCAGAATCGATTTGATCGTTAGTCGGATAATATGTTCTCAAGCTATCAACAGGCAGTCGATGCTCTTTATCGACGAATCAATTTCGAATCCCTCGCCGCGGGAAAACCGGGAGGGTATTCCAGGGGCGATTTCAAACTGGATCGCATGAAACGGCTTCTGGCCGCTATCGGCAACCCTCACATAAAAATTCCCGCTGTGCACGTTGCAGGCACGAAAGGGAAAGGAACGACCTGTTCACTGGTTGCAAAAATTCTGCAATTGGCCGGGTTCCGCGTGGGACTTTTCACTTCACCTCACATGTATCGAGTGGAAGAACGGTTTCAGGTGAATTTTGAAATGCCCTCGCCGGAACGTCTGACGGAAATGATCAATCGTTTGATGCCTGTTGTGGACGAATTGGACGCACATCACAAGGGGATGAACATCACTTTTTTTGAAATCGTCAATGCAATCGCCTGGCGTTACTTTCTTGAAGAACAGGTCGAGATTGCCGTGCTTGAAGTCGGTTTGGGGGGACGACTCGATTCGACCATTTTCTGCAATCCGGCAGTCACGGCGATCACAAGCATTTCCCGCGACCATACCCGCGTGCTGGGAGAGAGCCTTGAAGAGATTGCCCGCGAAAAGGGAGGCATCCTCAAGCCCAAAGTCCCTTTGATTTGCGGCGTTACCGAACCGACAGCTCAGAAAACGATTCTCGAGATTGCCGAGCGACTAGAATGCCCTGTTCAGCAAATGGGGCGGGATTTCGATTTCAAGATCACCGGGAAATGGGAGGAGCAAAAACGGACACAGCAGGTGCAATACATGGCCGGATCAGACCGCATCACCTTCTCATTGAAACAGCCTGGCACCGCTGTGGCACAAAATGCAAGCATTGCTCTCGCGATCGGCCGGCAATTGCAAAAGCTGGGTTATGCAATCCCCGAAGCACAAATGCAATACGCATTCAGTGAATCTCCCCTGCCCCTGCGATTCGAAATACTTTCGGAAAAGCCGATGCTGGTTGTTGATTCCGCCCATAACGAGGCTTCTGTCGAATCTGTTTTGAAAACGATTTCCCAACACCTGCCCGGAAAACCGTTGACGGTCATCCTTTCCGTTTCACGAGACAAGGATTACCCGGCGATTTGCAGACTCTTGCAGGGAGTCGACCTGCTCATTGTCACCAACTATCTCGGAAACCGGCGTGCCTTACCGATTCCCCAATTGAAAAAAGCGGTGGCCGATTCCTGCCGAGTCAAAATTCTGGACGCCCCTTCGCCTGCTGATGCATTAGCCCTGGCCCGCGAACAGACCAACCCCGGCGGAGTCATTCTCGCAACCGGCTCTCTGTTTCTGGCGGCGGAGGTCAGGGAACAGGCTCTTGCAACGGCCCAGAAATGAACTTCCAGGCGAAAGCAGAACGTGATCGAAATAAGAGCGTGATCAAAAGCAGTAGCCGTAGGGTGCGCCAAGGCGCAATGACGCCAGGGGGGGGCCGCACTGGGTACCCATATGAGCAAGAACGAATGAAACCACTTTGGAATATTCCCCTTCCTCTCTCTTTACCTTTTTTCTTTACCTTTTCTTCGCGTCTTTGCGTGAGATTCTTTTCTCGCAACGGTCAAACATTGCAAGCGGAACGGCGCCAGCCGTCCGGTATTTGCCACCCCACTACAATAGCGATAATTACCACCTCTCACA
>JALTOP010000472.1 GCA_027000105.1 Planctomycetaceae bacterium
GCAGACACAGGGGACGCCAGTTCATAGAAATGGAACTGGTTTCGGGCGGGTCTCTCAAATCAATTTTTCGTAAGGAAGGAAAGCTGCCGCTGCTGAAAGTGTTACAGTGGATTTGTGGGGCATCAAAAGGGCTCGCTTTCGCGCATCGGCACCATATTCTGCATCGTGATATCAAACCGGAAAACATTCTCATCTCACCACTCGGGATTCCCAAACTGGCAGATTTCGGTCTGGCACGACATCTTTCGCAGCCAGAGAATCTTCATCAGGGGCAGGTCGTTGGTACGCTTCCCTATTTGGCCCCCGAAGTTCTGCAAACAGGGAAACACTCTCCCGGTTCCGATGTCTATTCTTTGGGAGTGACTCTTTTCTATCTGCTCGCCGGCCGGCTGCCCTATCAGGGGAAAAGTGTGGAGCAGATGGCCCATCAGATATTGACCGAGCCAGCCCCTTCGCTTCGGTCGATCGATCCGGCTATTCCGTTGGAGGTCTCCGGATTGGTTTCAAAAATGATGGCCAAAGCTCCGGAGTCGCGCCCTCAGGATGGAACCGCCGCCTCGCATTTGATCGGCTCGGTATTGGGGCAGTTTCGGGATGTGGAATCGATTCTTGAAGAAGCACTTGGCCACGATCCATCCATCACCTGGATGCGGTGCGATGAAAAATATCGGCTGATGGTTCGCCTTCCCGATGGACGCAAGCAAACCGTTTTCGTCGAAAGCAGCAATCACCGGGCCGATCAACAGTTGCTGCTGATCTACAGTACCTGCTGTCCTGCCCAAAGTTCATTCTTCGAGCAGGCTCTGAAAATGAATGCGATGTTCTCTCACGGGGCTCTTACAATCCGTGAAATCGATGGAATTCCGCATTTCGTCATGATCAACACCTATCCCCGTGGTACTGCAGATGCAGAGGAAGTCCGAAAAAGCGTACTTGAAATCTCCGAATTCAGTGATCGAATAGAAAAAATGCTAACAGGTATTGATTTTCACTGAGTAAACAGGCGAAACTAAGTAAACAGGCGGGGTAAATGCCGAGGGCGGGATATGGCCCGTTTTGAATTCGCCCCTGCTGCGCCGCTATCACCGGGGTTTGAATGCTGCTTGCAGTCGTTTTGTCAAACAGGTAAGCTGATTTTTCCCGGAAAGACCCGGAATAGACTCGAAATCTGAATTTTGAAATGGAACCGCGAATGAACTTTCATGCTGTGAACAGGGGAATCTGTTTTTCTCTAATGACATTGGCGGGAGTTCTCTTTTCGTCTTCCGAGCGAATTTTTGCCCAGGGGGACGAGGGGTTCACTCATCATATTCCTGCGACAACCGTTGGCAACGAGCGGGCTCGGCAGCCTTCCCTGTGGGTTATGGAAGTCGATTTGAAGCCGATGCGGGTCATCTGGGTCGATATGCCCGATCCCAAAACCGGCGAGGTCAAGCCGGAACTTTTCCATTATCTTTGCTATCGGGCCATCAACCGGCCGATCGAAATTCCGGCGACACGTGAAACCGAACCGCACAACCGCCCCGATCCGGAACCGGGGCCTCCGTTTTTCATTCCGGAGTTTTCGCTGGTACCGGTCGATACCGATCAAAACCAGGTTTTTCTCGATGCGATCATTCCCGAAGTAGTTGACGCAATCAATCGCAAAGAACGCCGGAAATTCAAAAACTCCGTCACGATCGTCGGCCCCATTCCGAAACCGACAAAAGAGAAAGCGAATGATGCCAACGCCCTGTACGGGGTAGCTGTGTTTCGTGGGGTTGATCCCAAAATTGACCGCTTTACCGTCTACATGAATGGCTTCTCCAACGGTTACGAAGTATCAAAAGGGCCAGACGGCGAACCCCTGATGCTACGTAAAACAATCAAACAGAAATTCTGGCGGCCGGGAGACCAGTTCGATGTGGAATCCCGGGAAATACGTTTTGACGGCGAACCTGCCTGGGTCTTCCGTCCCGACGCTGCCCCTGCTGATAAGTAACCTCTGCAGACAGGTAATCAACTCCATGCCCCTGCTGGAAGCCTGTCAAAGATGGATGTTGAATGGTGTTGAATGTCGTTCGGCAGTTTTCTTTTACAAAACGCAAGGTTGTAACGCATCGATTGCTGCTTGCTTGCAGCGTTAGCGGATTCGTTTCATTCGGCTGAAATTGGGGTAAAAAGGAATGTAGTGCAGTGGATAGGTGCGGTCTTTCACAATGCCGCTTCTTGTCTCTTTCTTGTGGTAGCTGATGGGAATCGCCCAACCACTATCAACGCCGACCGGGATACCGTGCGGCCAGTAAATGTAAAACGCCTTGCCTACAAAAGCGGAACGTGGGACGAAATTCGTTTCCTGCCAGAATCGGCCATCGTAACTGTTCGGGCTGTTATCACCCAGGACAAAAAAATGATCTTCAGGAACCTTGAACTCCATCATGTCCCACTCTCTTTTGCGATTTCGGTAGGTTGTTTGCCAGGCTGAAACATTATCCAGCGGGAGTCGGAACTGACTGATCCTCTCGTCGCCGCCGCGATAGTAAATATCTCGTTCAATCAGCAGCGAGCGAACCGTTCCCGAGACCGCGGTCAGGGCAATCCCGGCTGGTGAAAGGTCTGTCTCCTGTGGCATGACTCCGCTGGGATCGCCGCTGGTGTAGCAGGCATTTGGCCCGAAGTCAATTAGCGATCCGTCAATCCATAAACAGAGACGGTCATCGACATTGGCGAAGCGGAAAGTGTGGCTCCCTTCTCC
>JALTOP010000473.1 GCA_027000105.1 Planctomycetaceae bacterium
CCTGGTTGTTGATATCGATACGGTTACGGAAATCTGTCGGTTTTTCATAGAGAAACAGCAAGTTTACCGGAACATATCGCTGAGTCGGTTGTTTCATATCCTGTCTCGTTTGTAATAACCGCTGAACCGATAGCCGTGGGAGTTTATCGATGTTTCGATGGAATAATGGACTGGTATTGCTTCTGAGTCTTGCGGTTGCGCACACGGTGCAGGCTGCTGAAAAAGAGCCCCGGCAAAACCCGGCAAAGTGGGAAAAGGCATTCGCTCCTGCGATTGAATATCTCAAGGAGCATAATGGTCATGCGCTGCTGGTGTACCGTGGAGACGCCCTTCTTTACGAGGGCTATTACAACGGCTGGGCAGCAGATAAAATTCACCGACTGGCCAGCGGCACAAAAAGTTTCAATGCAGCCATTGCGGTTGTCGCCGCTCAGGAGGGATTGTTGAATCTTGATGAAAAGGTGGCCAAAACGATCACCGAATGGCAGGACGATCCCTTGAAGTCACAGATTACAATTCGAGAATTACTTTCGCTCCGAAGTGGCCTCAATGCCGGGAGGTTGGGGAGAACCCCTTCGTATAGAAAGTCGATCGAAGCAGAAGCAAACTCGGTACCGGGGAAAAAGTTTGAGTACGGCCCTGTTCCCTTTCAGGTTTTTGGTGAGTTGATGCGTCGAAAACTGCAGGAAAAGAAGCAGACGCCGTTGGAATATCTTGAAGAGAAAGTCTTCAAGCCGATCGGTCTGGAGTATGGGTATTGGCGGAAGGATGAGGACGGACAGGCTCACCTGCCATCAGGAGCATTCCTGACCGCACGCAACTGGGCCAAGTTCGGCAAGCTGATTCGCGATGGTGGGAAATGGAACGGGAAACAGATTCTCGATCCCAAATTGCTCAAGGAATGCTTTCAACCAAGCAGGGCCAACCCCAATTACGGCATCTGTTTCTGGTTGGGAAGAGGAAAGAGACTTCCAAAAAATCTCATCATGGCAGCCGGAGCCGGCAAACAGAAGTTGTATATGTTCCCGACACAAAATTTGCTGGTTGTCCAGTTCGCTGAATCGCAAGGAAAACGCTATTCCGAGGAGAATTTCCTGAACTTGCTCCTCCCCGCTCTCAAGCAATAAGCCTATCGTTGGCATCAATCGCCTGTCTCGCGTGGTTCCTGCTCAGCCGATCAAGTCGCAAATAACGGCAACAGCCTGCCTTCAACTCCTGTGAAGGACAATAAAGGATCCAACCTTTCGCTCTTTTGGTGACGGCGAAACAGAACAGAATATCCACTTTCCGGTCGTATCACGTGTCGAGCAGAGAGACAAACGCCAAGATTTGTGGAGCTCAGAGGATTGGCGTTATCGTGATGTTGCCTGCTTCGTGTGTTACAAACTTGTCAGTTTGGAAGATTCCGGGACAACAACGGAGAGATAATTGGTGTCCAGGATTTGAAACCCCAAACTGTGATACAGCGATACCGCAAGATGGTTGGCGGCTGTTACATCCAGATAAACTCGGGAAACACCGGAACTGATGAAGCCGAGTAATGACTGGATCAGAATTGCCCGGCCGAGTCCCAGCCCTCTGCAACTGGGAATGATACCGATATTCTGGATGGCTCCCAACCTGTTCGATCGGAGCATTCCCTGGATCGTGCCACAATATCGCGGCGTCGGGATGTCGGAAGGATGCCTGATGAGCCAGGTCGCAGCTGGAAGAAAATTCCTGCTGCTCGCAATTTCATGCATCAATTTCCGGCAGCCGGCAATATGACTCAAACAGGGAAAGACCGTTGCGTCAATTTCATTCGAGAACGAATCCGCCTTCACCATCGCATGACTATCGACAAGCTGATCGTTCCAGGCGACGAACTCGAAACCGTCAGGCAAAACAATATCGGGAAGAGGCTGCCTGCTCGCATCAAATTCCATTCGATATCGCTTGAAATATCTGACAGGCATCAAGGTGATCTCGCAATCAAAGAGAGAAAGAGAGTCGAACAGGAAAAAGGGTTCCCGTCGCAGAACATGCAGTAGGATGAAAGCGGGACGCCGGACGATTGGACGTCACTGGACGCCCACCAATACCGGAAGATGCGGCAATCTGGCTGGGTGCGCATCAAAAGCCCGCCGTTATAATCTACAATCCGTCAAGTGTCTGTCAAACAGATATTGATGAATCCGATGGCCTTTTTGTAAACATTTGTGGCAGCTGCTTCTCAACTGTCTTGAGGCGATCAGGTGAGAAAACCGCTATTTTCGGGCTTTTTCGCTGTTTTTCTGAACCTTCCGGTGTTCAGGGTGATCACTGAGTACGAAAATGACGAGGAAAGATCGCGAGAATCCCTTTTCAACCGGTTCTCTGGCAGATACAATCCCTCCTGCAATCAAAGATGGCGGTGTAGCTCAGCCTGGTTAGAGCGGCGGATTCATAAGCCGTAGGTCGGGGGTTCAAATCCCTCCACCGCTACTTGCCCTGAACCGGTTCTTCCCGCTTTACGGGATATGTCGATTGTTCCCCTGAAAGAGCGATCGAAAGACAAATTTCGGGAATCTCCATTTAGATGGTTGACAGGCTGAAACAGCTTGTTAGAATCCCTCTCCGCACTTGTGACGGTGAATCTCTGTCAGTGCGGATTTGCTTATCGAAGCAGAGTATTGATCTTTGGCAATTTGGTTGGTGATTTGAGTTCAGCATAGAGTATGTGACGGCTGGTGCTCCTTGAATTTCCGGT
>JALTOP010000474.1 GCA_027000105.1 Planctomycetaceae bacterium
ATATGAGGCCCATACAACCAGTGCGCAGGGGATTGACACCAGCCGATCAGGTGAAGGTCGTCTGATCGGTTCATTCGGTTCCGGTTCACAACGAGTTGGCGTCCATCATTTCAACGGTGTTGCCAGCCGGATCGCTAATATAAACCGAACGGGTACCGTCGCGGTGGTTTTTCAGCTCACCATATTTCTCAGCATTGGCACAGGTATAACCGATGTGGGGCGGATGCTGATCCGGGATCACCAGAGCCAAGCCGATATTGTCGAACTTCAACAGAGCCCAGGTTTCATCCTGATAAGCGATCTCGCACTGGAACTTCTCCCGATACCAGTCAACGGCTGCAGCAATATCCTCGACAGAAATAGCGACGTGGTGAACCGTATCCAATTTTGCAGGAGATGATTGCTCGTTCATGGCTTCTCCCTCCTGTTCCGCAGGGGCAATGTTAATCGACTAATCGATCGCTTCGACATCGGTATGAGGCAGGCAGGCCATTTTGTAGAACAGAGACGCCTGTTCGCAGGCTTCAACAAACTCCTTGGGCATATTCGCTTCGGTTTCTTCATCCCATTCGATAATATACTGCAGCGATGCCCCGCGTCCCTTGGACTCCACAATCCTCCCCGACCAGCCCTGAGCATCTACCTCGGGGACTTCCGGAATTTTTACATCTGGCTTGAGGCGAATCCTCGCACCAGCTGCCAATTTTGTTTTCTTGGCCGGCATGTTCTTGTCGATGTCCGTTCTTCTGAAGTGTCCCTCAACAATCCCGGCAAGCCCACCCACCCCGCCATCAACAGAATCGTTGAGGCGATGGGGCCTCAAGCCGGGAACCAACTTGTAGCCAGTACATGGTAACGATCTGCTACATTTTCGCAACATTCCATGCAGAGATCAACCGTTTTTCGGCTTCCACGGCGTCAAACGGTCTCCAGAACGGGTCAATTTATCCAGATTAGAGAAGGTCTTTGACGGCGTCCCGCTCATCCCGAAGCTCCTGTAATGTGGCTTCGATTTTCGATTGGGCAAATTCGTTGTGCTCGATTCCCTGTACGATTTTCCAGCCGTTTCCGTCCCCGGATAGCGGATAGCCGAAAATCAGGCCTTCATCGACTCCGTAGCTGCCATCACTGCAGACAGCGGCACTGAAAACGTCGTTCTCAGCGGTCGGTCGGATGACGCTTTTCACCGTATCCAGAGCAGCGTTGGCGGCGGAAGCTGCACTCGATGCCCCGCGTGCTTTGATGACTGCCGCTCCCCGCTTCTGGACTGTTTCAATGAACTCGCCCTGAAGCCAATCGAGATCGGTAATCACCTCGGGAACCGGTTTTCCGTTGATTTGGGCATGATAGAAATCCGGATACTGGGTTGCAGAGTGGTTTCCCCAAATAGCCATGTTTGTCACTGACGAAACGGGTTGGCTTGCCTTGTGTGCCAATTGGGAGGCCGCCCGATTTTGGTCGAGTCGCGTCATGGCGAAAAAGCGGTCACGGGGAACATTGGGAGCATTCGCCATCGTGATCAGACAATTCGTATTGCAGGGATTCCCAACAACGAGCACCCGAACATCATCAGCCGCTGCCGCTTCGATCGCTTTCCCGGTACTGGTAAAAATAGGCCCATTGATTCGGACCAGATCGCCCCGCTCCATTCCCGCTTTTCTGGGAACCGAACCAACACAAAGAACCCAGTTGCATTCAGCGAATCCGTCTTCAAGGTGCTCACTGTCCTGTTTGACAACCCCGGCAAGGGTTGGGAAGGCGCAATCTTCCAGTTCCATTTCAACACCATCGAGGGCAGCCATCGCGTGTGGCAGTTCGATCAGATGCAAAATGACCGGTTGGTCAGGCCCGAAAACCTCGCCACTGGCCAACCGAAAGACCATGGCATAACCGATATGACCTGCCGCACCTGTAACCGCAACTCGAATGGGGGGGTTCATCGTCTTCACTCCGTCTGTTAATTCCAAAAATCGATACGCGATAACTGTCTGTATGTTTTAGCGAGTTGCCATCCGAGTCTCAATGATAGCAGGCGATATCATATGGGAGTTTTGGAGAATTGACGGGATCGCGATCGCACCACACAAAAACTTCGGCAACTGAGCACAGTGAAGTGAGTATGATGAAACGTGCAAGCGAAGCGATACCCTCCCCCCAAAAAAACGGAACTTCACCATCAAGGTGACCTTTGAAGCCTTCCGCCTGCCAGTCAAAAAAGATTCACTTTTCTGAAACCGGCTACTGCTTTACCGATTCTGTAACAGGGCAGATTTTCCGCCTTCATTTGTGTCTGAATTCGCTCGACGGCTTCTTCTTTGCAAACGATGACCAGCCCGATTCCCATATTGAAAACGCGTCGCATTTCATTTGAGTCGATATTGCCCAGTCTTTGCAATTCAGTGAACAGGGGCGGAGTTTCCCACTGATTCTGATCGATGTTCAAATCGATATTTTCGGGAAGAATTCTTTCCAGATTTTCCGCCAGTCCGCCCCCGGTGATATGCGCAATTCCCGTGATTCCCGATCTTGTCTGGCTCTCTTCGAGGACGGAATTCAGTACCCGGGAATAAATTCGGGTCGGTTTCAACAGTGCTTCCCCCACCGTTATCTGTAAGCCGGGGTAAAGATCATCCACATTCAATTTGGCGTGCTCGAAGATCACCTTGCGGATCAGCGAATATCCGTTGGAGTGGAATCCGGAAGACGCCAGCCCCAGTACAGC
>JALTOP010000475.1 GCA_027000105.1 Planctomycetaceae bacterium
ATGCCTGATCGGTGGAATCTGTTGTTCCCTCTGTCCTGATTGAACTGTTTGGCAGGCAGCGTTGCAGTTCGCAGCATAACTGACGGCGTTCCTGGAGAAGTCGCCTGCATGCCGCATCATTTTTCGCTTCGAGCAGGAGTTCGCGAAACTGTTTTGTTATCGCCTGTTGAGGCAATCGTGCCTGTTGAATCAGTTGTTCAATCTGCGTTTCCCGTTTGGCCCGTTTTTTGATGTTCAGATATTTTTTGAGCAGCTTCTCGTAACGGGAGCGTATTGAGGCGAGTTTCCCTTTCACTTCCCGCAATTCCGATTCGAGCAGCAATTCCCTGTTTTCGGGAAAATCGTATTCGGCGGTCTGTTCCTGAAAGGTGGTTGTTGTCGCCGGGTAAACGACGGCGTCGACGCTGATCACTTCTTCGATTTTTTCTACCTTCGTCTTTTCCGCATTTCGACGGGCCAGAATGACGTGACTCATGCCGACAAACTCGGTCTTCTTTTCCGCCAACGCCAGAAATGTCCGACCGGAATCGGTATCGAGCACCTGGATATCGCCCCGGATGCGGCCCTGTTCGAACCGCACATTCAGAATCGAGCCGACCAAGTCCCGAGTGCTGCGTTCGTGCGGACGGGACGCATTTTCCGCGTGATCGAGAAAGACCGGTCTGTTTTCGTATAAAGGAAGCGCCTGCTGCAGGGCTTCTTCGGTGTATTCGTAACCATTTCGGGATTGCGAACCGGCCAACGCCACATCGAGCACCTGCATCGATTCGCGATCGACCTGGCTCGAAGCAGATTGCCAATCCGCAATATGTTCCTGAAGCCGCTCGGCTGTTGATTCCAGTTCACTTTGCCGGGTTGTTTGTGGCATGATTCGTTCCTTTTAATAGGCGTTAGGGTGTAGGAATTGGGCGTTAGTCGTTCATGGCCTGTTTGTATTGCTGAAGCCTGCCTTATTTTCTGCTTCGATTTCGCGTTGGATTTGTTGCGGATCGAGGTTTTCCTTTCGTTGCACCGCGGCTCTGCTGAGGACTTTGGCGTTGATCAAAGCGACGTCTGCCTGGCGTTCGCGCGGGCGGTCTCTGCTGACGAGTTCCGGTTTGCTCCAGTGCAGTTCAATCTGTTCGAGCCAATCTTCCTCGAGCCGATTCTGAAAAACGGCTTCCTGCATCAATCGTTTCCAGAGTCGTTCAAATTCGCCGCAGAAGTAGTTTTGTTCGCATTGGAACAGTTTGACTGCGGGGCCTTCGGCGACCATTGTTGATGCGTAATTGCCGTTGGAGGCATCGGCGGTCAGCATGAATTCGGGAATCCCTGCTCCAGAAGCGATGCCGAGTAGCAGCATTCTGCCCAGCGGGATGGCGTCGCCGAAATTTGTATCGGGCTGTAAAAACCTGATTTCCGTTCCGGCTGAAGTTGTCAGGATGCTTCCGGGCCGAACCCGTTCCTGATTCACGTCCTGAGGAATTCCGGGCAGTGTGCCTGTTTTCGCCGCCTGTGCCAAGGCGTTCGCTTGAGCCGGGCCGCCCTGCACTTTTCGCCAAAGTACGATCGAAGATTGCAGCTTCCGTGCCCGCAATTCTGTTTCCTGCCATTGCTGGAACTGGTCGAGTGAATCGAGAATCGAGGCGAAAAAGCTGACGCCCCGTTTCTCGTTGGAATCGACACCGATGCGCGAATGCAGAATTTCGTTGGCGGGAATCCGTTCGATCAACTCTCCATTGTTCGGATCGATTTTCAGGTAATACCGCACCGTTTCCACATCGCCCGGTTCAGTTTCGATTCCCTGGGAATCCGGACTTGCGGAAGTTGGGCCGATCCATTCGGGATCGATGAAACGCACCTGAGGCGGCCAGTTGGTATCGGCATAAATGCGTACAAAACATTCGCCATCCCGCCAGACCCGCCGGGCGTATTCCCGAAACGAAAAATGGGCTCTGTTCGCGTCCAGAAATTGATTCCATAATTTCCTGATCGGCTCTGTCTGTTTGCGATCCGGTTGCGTTCCGTTTCTGTTCGGGAGAGTGAATGAAAGCCGCAATCCTTCGCCGACGACGTAGGCTTCGAGCAGTCGCAAAATGTTGCGGGCGTGTGGATTTTCACGAACCAGCTTGCGTGCCTGATCGCGAAGCTCCGCCCGTTCTTCCCCTGTCAACTGATGCGTCGATGCTCCCAACAATGTCCAGTTACCCGGATCTTCGGCGACTGTGGTGGAGCGGGACTCTTCCAACAGATCGACCAACTGCTGCTGCACGGCCCGTTCGTAACGCGCTTTCAGTCGTGCAGAAGCCCACTTGTCCCGGAAATATCCGAACATCCACTTTTCTCCCTGGAAGGAACAAAAAATCAATCCGCTCTCACCCTACACGGTTTGGTTGCGCGAAAAGTGGAGGAGGTGTGACGGAATAGCGGAGCCGTCGAGTGGAACAAGACTGGAAAATCAAATGCCTCACAGAGACACGGAGAAAGTTTTCACGCAACGGTCAATCATTGCAAGCGGATCGGCGCATGCCGTCCGGTGACCACGCAATATTAAAAGCGAGTTAGCGGTGCGTAGAACCGGAGGGCTGGCGCCCTGCCGCCTGGAGTGTTTTGCATTGAGATCCAAACAGGCAGGCAGGAGCCTGCCCTACGGTAATTCAGTTGCTACAATAGCGATGATAATCACGGCTCACAAAGCCACCGAACAAAACCGGACATGGCCCGCAC
>JALTOP010000476.1 GCA_027000105.1 Planctomycetaceae bacterium
CCCCAATGGAAAGTAGGAAGGGAGTTTCCATCCTTCCGACAGTCCACTGACTCCTATTGCCAGTGAAACACCTTTTTTGAGCCTGACGTATCGAGGGCTGTATAATGCCCCTTTTTTTGCGGTGCGAGTCTCCGCTTCCCGTTCCAATCCGACCCGTGCTTCCAGTTGAAACAGATCGTTTCGGTGATGGGTTTGGCTCTCATCCGGGAACTGACCGTTCAAAATCCGGTTCATTCCGGCTGACGTCACAAAAAAAGCTTCGGGAGACTTGGGACGATCTTCGTTATCCCCTTTCTTCTTTGTGACAACGGGAAGATGAACCTTTCCCAAATCGCAACAGATTTTCTCTGTTGAAGGTTGCAGTACCGAAACAGTCTGAAACTTTTTCCTTGAATTTTTGTCCGATACTTCTTTTCCCAGCAGATGTCCCGGTGCAGGAAACAGCAGTTCGTTTCCCTTCATTAAAAACGGGCCGCAAAAGCTGAGCTTTCCCAAATTTTCAAAACCATCACCCAGGATAGGCTTGAGCGAATCATCCCAGCTTTTGTCGTATTCTTTCCATCCCTGCTCTCTTGCCAGTGCCGCCCGCATTGCTCCCACAACGGTCGAGGCATGTGGCGGGAAAAGCGATTCGAGATCGCTTTGATCCTCACCCAGATTCGAGGGTCTGCCATCCCGAAAGAACCAGGCATCGGTCGGCTCCAGTTTGTGCCAGTGCATGTTATTCATGTCCATCGAATTTCCCTTCCTTCACCTGTTTCAAGAATCGAGCTACCCTCCAGCCGTCAAAGCTGAATGATTTTTTGTCGGGTTTCACATTTCGGTTTTCATCTCTTGTCCATTGATGACTCAGGGCAATCAACGGTGTTACCAGTTCATTGATATCCTTGTCAGATTTGTCTTTGAGGTCTCTTATTGTCGCGCTTCTGAAAAGTTCCGAGTTGGCGATGGCGACCAGCAAGTCTTCGCCAATATCGACTTGTCCGAATTCGCCGGGCGTTTCAATTGGCTTGGCAAACAGCTTGGAATACTGTTCTCGGAGGTGGTAAAGATAGGAAGCGTTGAATTCCAGTTTTTCGTCGTTGCTGGAAGTGCCGAATCGGTCGATGATTGTATCGAGTCGCTCGAATCCATCGGAGCTATACTCTCCCTGCTCATTTTTCTTTCCACGCACAGCTAACCACGGTGCAGACCAGACAGCCTGCAAGCCGGAACCCTGAATAATTCCAATCGCCAATGAGTCCCGTCCGGTACGCTCCTTGGCGATGTCGTCCAGTAAATGATGAGCTGTCTCCAACACCTGCCTCAACGGATACTTCCAGTGGGCATAAATGATCGCACCGGATAGCGTTGCCTGTTCGATCCCGCCGAAGCTCTCATTATATTTCTTGCTCAAGTCGTCCGCTGCTTTCAGTGCACCCTGAGCGGGCAAAATGGCGAGTACGTCGTCACCTCCTGCGTAGATCGTGCGACCATCATATTTCTTCACAATATCATCAACCTGGTCTGCAAAGCGATTCAATCCCTCACTCACTTTTGCAGGGTCTCCCAAGCTGCTGACCAGTTTCCCCATGGAATCGCCATCCATCAAAAGTAATGCGTAATAGGGAACCGGTTTGGAATCAGCTTCGTCGTAAAGGTCTTTCAATTTCTGACGCAAATTATTGACTATCTCATCTCGGTTTTCCTTCTCCCGTCCCGGTTCGTCCTGTTGAATTGCAGAAGTGAACCAGGCTGGCCCATCGATGCCTGCCCATTCACCAATCTGCCTGGCAGCCTCTCTTTCACTTTGTTGATAGCCAGCCTGTTTTGCCAAACCTGAATAAGATTTTGCCTTATCTAACGCCTTTTCTTTGAGCGATTTCAACCAGGGCAGAGCAGCAATAAACGCGGTCGAGGGCCAGGAAACCTGACGCAATTCTTTTGATGCCTTCTCTCCCAACACTTCCTCAATAATGCGAGGAAAAAGACGTTTGACCAACGCGATCGCACAGAGTCGTTCGCCTTCCTTGATATCGAGAGTGCCCAATCGTTTTCGTAATGAGTTCCAGAATTCTTTCTGCTGATTGCTGTTTGTGTAGCCCGAAAGTTCCTGCCAGCTGCCCATCAGCGAGCATTTGATTCCTTCTTCTTCGGTCGTGTTCACATTGCGAATATTTTTCCGGGCAGCTGTCAGACTGGTGAGAGTATTTGCTTCCTCCTCCGGCGTGCCGATGACCCAGGAAATTTCCCAGAAGTTATCGACCTGACGCTTCCAAATATCCCGTGTGCCATTTCCTTCACCTTCAACCGGTGCAACGTATTTTTGATACACGAGTTCTGCAACTTCGCTCCATCTTTTGTTGAATGCTTCGGTCGCCTTGATCGCGGCTTGTTTTGCCTGTTCTTCCGAATCAAATTCCAATTCGAATCGATTCGGCATTCCGCCGATCGCTGTCCCCAGCGAAGTGATTTTCCCGGCGTCATCTCCACGAAAGGGAATGACAGCCTTTCCTTCGCATTGTCCCTGCGCATTGCAATTTTCTGCAGAAGCGAGTGCCACTTCCGCCAAATGGGAAAGCAGCCAACTCCCTGCCCACAAGTCCCGTGTTCGTCTTGCCTGCGAAACAAACCCCTGCACCGGGCCAATTGTGAATGACAAGTGTGATTTTGTTGAATTATCCAAGAGATACCTCCTCTGTTCTTAAACTATTCTGCAC
>JALTOP010000477.1 GCA_027000105.1 Planctomycetaceae bacterium
TGTCATGCCCTGGTCCGGGCGGGGCGGTTCGGCTTATTCACAGATGGAAATCGCAGATGGCCGAAAACTCGCCGTGCATCGCTCGCTGTTCGTGAAGTTTCCGCTCCTGGATCGTGAGAACGAAAACCTTCTCGTCTGGACAACAACGCCATGGACACTGACCAGTAACGTCGCCGCAGCGATCAATCCCGATTTGGATTATGTCAAAATCAGAACCAAACGGGACGGCGAAATTTATTACTTCGCCAAAGAGAACCTCAATTTCAAGCGGCTCGAAAAAGAATCGAAGGAAGGGTTCGGTCGCCCCGAATGGGGCTGGCCCAAAGATGTCCCGAAGCTGAAGACAATTGCGCAAATCTTCAAGGAGCAGGGCGGATTTGAAGAACTCGGAACGATCAAGGGAGCCGAGATGGTCGGCTGGAAATATGAAGGCCCGTTTGACGATCTCCCTGCGCAATCTCAGCCAGGTGGATTCCCCCCGGATGAAAGAATGAGGGATAAAACCGGGATTTCCGGGCATGTAGTGATTGATGGCGGACGCGATTTCAAAGGGAATCCGCATGTCGTTGCCGGCGAAGGAACCGGGATCGTTCACACCGCGCCGGGCTGTGGTGATGTCGATCATAAAATGGGGGTGGAGTTAGGCCTCGTTTCGATTGCACCACTCGGCGAAGATGGACGTTTCCAGGAGGGTTTTGGGGAATTCACCGGCAAGGAAGCCATCGATCCGGCGACGGTCGATCTGGTTCTGGAAAAACTGAAGGCGAGTGGCAAGCTCGTTTATGTCGAGCGGTATCCGCATATTTATCCGCACTGTTGGCGAACCGGGGATGAGCTTGTTTTCCGGCTGGTTGATGAATGGTTTATCAACATGGATTGGCGGGAAGAAATCATGGATGTCACCCGCGAAATCGAATGGCTGCCCGAAAGTATCGACGGACAGAGTCGGGAAATCGAATGGCTTTCCAACATGCGGGACTGGATGATTTCCAAAAAACGATTCTGGGGGCTGGCACTGCCGATCTGGATTGATCCGGAAGACCCGACCGATTTTGAGGTGATCGGTTCGCTGAAAGAATTGAAAGAACGAGCCGTTGAGGGGTGGGATGATTTTGAAGGTCACACGCCGCATCGTCCGTGGATTGATCAGGTCAAAATTAAAAGCAAAAAGACGGGCAAGGTGCTTTCACGCATCGAAGACGTTGGCAATCCCTGGCTTGATGCCGGCATCACTCCGTTTTCGACAATGGGGTACAACACGCATCCTGAAATGTGGAAACAGTGGTTCCCAGCCGATTTGGTCACCGAATGTTTTCCGGGGCAATTCCGCAACTGGTTCTATTCGATGCTCGCGCTTGCCACGATGATGCGTTACGACGAAACGGATGATCCAAAAGAAAAAAGACCGTTCAAAACGTTGCTCGGGCACCGTCTGGTGATGGATGAACAGGGAAGACCGATGCACAAATCGGACGGCACCGCGATCTGGTTTGAGGAAGCAGCCGAGCAGTTGGGGGTTGATACGGTTCGCTGGATGTACCTGGCACAAAACCCGGCAACTGATCTGCGATTCGGCACCCGTCACGCCGACGAACCGGTCACCATTCAGACTCCTGAAGGAGAAATGACTCAAACAAAAGAAGGGTTCGAGGTCTGTAAAGTCACCAGCAAGCCGGCTGATGCGATCCGCAGGCAGTTTTTGATTCCACTTTGGAATTCATACGCCTTCTTTATCAATTATGCCCGGCTGGATGAATTCGATCCGAATGCAGAACCGATTCCTTACGAGCAACGGCAGGAAATTGATCGCTGGCTGCTTTCGCGTTTACAATCGCTCATCAAAACGGCTCACGAATCTTTCACCGCTTACGATACCGCTTCGTTCATGGACGCTGCCGGGGAGTTTATTGACGATTTATCCAACTGGTACATCCGTCGAAATCGCAAACGGTTCTGGCGAAGTAAGGATGCGACCGATCAGGATAAAACAGCAGCATATCAGACGTTGCATCAGGTATTGATCACGTTGACGCAACTGCTCGCCCCGGCGATTCCGTTTCTTGCCGAGCGGATGTATCAGAACCTTGCCTTGGGCATCGATCTGAGTGAACAGACGGGCGAAACACGAACGGGCGAAAAACGAAATGCAGCACAACCCGAATCGGTTCATCTGTGTGACTACCCGGTTGTTGATGAAGCCTTGTTCGATGAAGCGCTCAATCACCGTACCGCGACCGTGCAGCGAGTTGTGAAACTCGGGCACCAGGTGCGCGAAGCGGCCAGCTTGCGCGTACGTCAGCCGCTGGCGGAAATCCGCATTTGTGTTAAAGATGATCAACAACGAGCCGCGATCAGCGAGTTTACGGAGGTCATTTCAGACGAACTCAACATCAAACAGGTAAACGCTGTCGAGACACTCGAAGGAATCGTGCATTACAGTTACAAGCCGAACCTGAAAACATTAGGCCCCAAATACGGTAAATTGCTCGGCATCATCCGCAAAGAATTACCGAATCTGGACGCAACGCGACTCGCTCCGCTCCGCAATGGCGAAAACGTCACCATTGAATTGGCGGGTAACGAATTGAACCTCGAACCGGACGATGTTTTGGTCAGTACCGAACAGGCCAGCGACTGGGGCTGTGCGGACGATGGCGAAATTCAGGTCGCCGTCGCCACCGAGTTGAGCGAACCGCTC
>JALTOP010000478.1 GCA_027000105.1 Planctomycetaceae bacterium
TCCTTGTTGTCGAACCTGGCCAATAAAAGTGCCAGTCTTTCCAGTCGAGGTTCGTTTCGTTTCAGTTCGTCGGCAATTTGCAAGGAGACTCGATGTTCATGAACGAGGCGGTTTAATTGCCGCAACTGTTTGGCCCGCTGCTCCAGTTTCCGCGCTTCCGCTTCCAGGTTGAAAGAGCTCTTTTCGGGAAATTGACTGAGTTGTTCCACCGTTTTTTCAGAAAGAAGTTGCTTGTTCTTTTTTCCGTTCAACAGGGATCGCAAGCGTGCGGCTGTTTTCTGATCAAGAGATCGATCAGCAATTTTCCTGGCCAACTGAAAATTCCGGAACGCGGCTACTGTGTTTCGAAATTTCGCCAATCCGACTTTCCCCTCTACATAAGTGCCGTCCCGCAGGTCGAAGATGAGATGGTCGTTGCAGTAACACCTGATTCGGTTTCCGTTGACAGAAACTTTCAGGAAATTCCACTGACCGGGATGGTAAAAAGCCGATGCTTTTTCTTCGAGAACGTGCCAGTTGAAGACGTCTGCTCCATCGAATCGACTGATTCGCAGTCGCGAATTGCTGGGATAGAACCCGTAATGACGCTGTTGATCGTCCACCTGAAAAACCAGACCAGCTGCTCCCGCTTCGTCCTCCAGACGGACGGAAACAGCCACCTCATATTGCTGTTTTTTTCCCGGAGCCTGTTGCCAAAGACAGAGTGAACGTCCACCAAACCCCTTGGCCAGACCGGAAACGTGAATGCGTCCGGCCCGCTGCCTCCACATGGCTGGATCGAAGGGGTGCCAAACGCTGGTATCAATCGCTCCGATCGTCATCCAGCGATTCATGGATACCGGATGCGGATTCTTCAGTAGTCGTTTGAGGTCAACAACCGGCATGGCAAAGCCGATCGAGTTGGTCGAAGCGCTTTTGTAAGTGATGATCCCCAGCACTTCCCCTGTTCGGTTGAGAAGAGGGCCGCCACTGTTCCCAAAATCGATCGGCATCGATACCTGGATCAACTCCCGACCATTGATTTCCTGATAACCGGAAACGATTCCTGTGACCAGCGTATCTTTCAGTCCCTTCGGATGACCAATCGCTGCAACAAACTCCCCCTGTTCGGCCGCTCCTCCCAGTGGGATGGCCTTGATTTTCGATCGATCCAGTTTGGAGGAATCAATTTGCAGAATCGCCAGGTCTGCGTCTCGTTCAACTGCATAGACAGCTTCAACAGGAACGCTTGTTCCATCATGAAACTTGACACGTATCAAACGGGCCTCCCCGATAACGTGGAGATTGGTAGCGATCAGCCCTTTCGCATCAATAATGAATCCCGTTCCAATTCCCAATTCACGACCATCGCGCCCCAAATGAGCAACGGTGACAATAGATGGTCCCACCTGTTTGGCGAGGTTGACGAACGTTGACAGGACAGGATCGGATTCATCAGGTCTGTTTTGCCCGGATACTTTTTGCGTACCTTGAGCAAAAGCCGGAATATTCAAAAACGGGCTTGAGAAAAGAGCAGCCTTGAAACAGCACAAGAGGGCAGCGGACAGGAAAGTGCGGGCTGTCATGATTCATGGCTTTCTATGAAGCGAAAAGTTGGCTAACTCGTGCTCATACATGCCAACCGAAACGGACAAAAGCCGACTCCGACAAAAGGAACGGTCTGTTCCATTGACAAACAAGCAAGACACGCCACGGGTCGAGCATATTGTAACCCCCAACCACCAGACAGGTTACGCAATTGACGGGAGCAAAACAAGTTTCGATTCCGGCACTCCCGATCGTACTGCTGTTCAAGACAGGAAAATTCGGGGAATTCTTCCCGGAAATAAAAACGGAACTCCTGTAAGACAAGCAGGGCGGTAAGTGCGACAATTCTGCATTCCATTTTAACGCATATACGCTTGCGAAAATAGTAAAAAAGGGGATAATCAGATGCATGTGCCCGGCCTGCACAAGTATTTGGCCGCAATATTGGCTGAAACAGGCGGAGCATTCGGCAAATTCCTGGCCTGGTTATTCAGCCTGTGGTGCTTGGGAGGAAGTATTTAAGGTGTGGGCATGTTCAAAATTGCATGCTTTTGAGGGAAGGTGGAGACATCATGGGGGAGCGGTTTTCAGTGAAAAATTGTTGGGGGAAATGCTGATCGCCCTTCCGTTTTTTTCTTGACTGGATTCCGTGAATCGCAAGGGGATTAAGATGATGTTGGAAGGAGAGAGTGGATTTCGGAATTTTCAGAAGATCGATCTGGAATCGCCAATAGAGTTGATCGCCGGGAATGATTTCGACCAGCCTGAGATGGCGGCCGGTTTTCTCGATCCTGCGCCCGGATTGGAGAAGGTCGATTTCAGGCGTTGCCAGCCTGTTGATCCGTCTCTTCTCCCAGGGACTTCAGATCCCTTTTCCTGCCTGTATCTTGTCGAGTTATTGACCGCTGAGCAGGAGCACCATCTTTTTCGAAAAATGAATTATTTGAAGTATTTGGCCGAGCAGCGTCGTAAAGAGCTTCAGCAATCATTGAAGACAGAATCCGCAGGAAAAACCGGATCGAAAGTTTCGGCAATCCAGAGTTGCCTGGAACAGGCTTTGGCTATCCGAAACTACATCGTGACAGCGAACTTACGTCTCGTGGTGGCCATTGCCAGAAAATTG
>JALTOP010000479.1 GCA_027000105.1 Planctomycetaceae bacterium
GATTCTCGAAATGGCACAGGCGGAAGTGCCGCAAGGGTTGGAAGCGAAGTCGCTGTTGCCTGCGATTGAATCGAAACCGTGGTCGCCACGAGAGTTCGTTTACGCCGAGCAGGCACAGGATGGCATTCTGACTGGCACACAATTTATGACGATGGTTCGCAGCACCGATTGGAAACTGGTTCACTTCCTCGATGAACCGTGGGGGCAACTGTTCGATCTGAAAAACGATCCGAACGAAATCAACAATCTGTGGGATCAGCCAAGTTACATCGAAAAGAAACGTGAATTACTCGCCAATTTACGGGAGTGGCGAATCCGCAGCGGTTACCAAACCAGTAATTGGGCCGCTCCCTGGCGATAGGGCAGATGCTTTAACAACACTTCAACAACATCAACAGCAACAACGCCTTGAATCCTCTCCGGGCAAGGATACAATGGGCTTCCTGTTACAGTGTGGGGCTTCCTGTTACAGTGGGCCTCCTGTACAACTGGGGTTCCCTTCACAATCAGGGCTCGCTTCAGGGCTCACTTCAGAACCAGGGAGCATTTGCCCAGCTAGCATAAGAAACGCCGATGTCAGAAACGGAAAGCAATACGGAACCGGAGTCCCCGCAGGAACTGCAGAAGCCTCAACAGGTTCTGCCTATGGACTACTTTGGCCCTCAACCGGGCTGGCAGGTTTTGGACATTGCAGAATTATGGCAGTTTCGTGAACTTGGCCTGGTTTTTGCCCTTCGTGATTTCAAGGTGCGATATCGACAAGCCGTCATCGGGGCAGCCTGGGCGATCGTGCAACCGCTCGGTACGTTGCTCGTTTTTCAGGTACTTTTTTCATTGATGAACAAAACACCGACGACCGGAAACTCGCCTTATGCAGTCACCGCGTTAAGTGGTTTGATACCGTGGTACCTGTTTGCGACCACCGTCCGTGATGCCAGTGATTCGTTGGTCAATAATCGGCACATCATCACAAAAATTTACTTCCCGCGTCTTTGGCTCCCCATCGGGACATCCCTTGTTGCGCTCGTTGATTTTGCCGTCGGATTGCTCGTTTTGTTCGGTGTACTTCTCTGCTTCGGGTACTATCCGACTTTTCGCTGGTTGTGTATCATACCCTTCACGCTGATGGCGTTACTGGTATCGCTTTCGGTGGGCATTTGGCTTTCGGCCATCAACGCTCTTTATCGGGATGTCAAATATATTGTTCCGTTCGCCATTCAAATGGGCTTTTTCGTTTCGCCCGTCATTTACGAATCTGGTTCGATCATTCCGGAGAAGTATCAAATTATTCACGCGTTCAATCCGATGGTCGGGGTCATTAAGGGATTCCGCTGGGCTCTTACGGGAGGAGAAGCTCCCAACCCCGCCTTGATGTTCGTCACGCTGATCAGCACAATGGCGATTCTGGTCGGTGGTCTGCTTTATTTTCGCAGAGCTGAACAGAGAGTTTCAGATCGCATCTGATCGTCTCCGGCATCGTTGGGATACCGGAATCCTGGTAGCCAGGTAGCCAGATCACGAATCATTTTCACGATTCATAATCGGCCGTTAACGATTGGCGATTCATGATTGGTGACTGGCAAAACCGTTTCTCTCCAACTCCTGAACGATGTTCTTCATCGCGGTTCTGGCCCGGGAGAATAGTGCGAAAAGAGTCAGCAACAGGCCCGGCGAGTCGAAGCAGCCCATCAAAATTTTTCGGTAGTCCGGTTCTCCATTTTCCTGCAACAGATTGAGAACTCGCGGATCGGGTTCGGTCTGCCTGTCGTCGCTGACTGCTCGAATAACAGAGAGTCCGAGACCATGCTGCTGGGCGATTTCTGCCAGAGTGTAGCTCTCCATATCTGCACAGACAGCTCCGGTCTGTTTGTGCCATCGTTCTCTCGAGGCAGGCGTGATCACCGGCTCACTGGAACTGATCAGGATTCCCGAAGCCGTTTCAGCATGTTCTCCACGAAAAGAGGGCAGGCGAATGGGTGGCGAAGAAGGATCGGCTGAAATGAGCCGATCGGGAACAATCAGATCACCAACACGAAAATGAGAGGAAAGACTTCCGCACAAACCGGTAATAAGTAGATGCTTCACTTGAACTCGATCGAGCAACTCCATCAAATTTTTCGCCGCGTTGGTTGGCCCGAGACCACATTGAACCAGACAGACAGGAAACTTCCCAGAAGTTTTTGATGCCCCTGAAATGAACGGGAAGGGAAAATCGGAATGGAATTTTCGCGAACAAAGCAACCGTTGCAGAAACTTCCGCTCCAGTGCCAACGCACAAACAATGGCTAAGTCGTACTCCTGCTTCATTCAGGTGGACTCTGTTTCAGCTTACCTTCAGATTGCTTTCTGATTACCGTGCATTGCCCCGCTTGTGTCCGTAACCTCCGATTCAAACAGTCGGCAAAAACATGTTGCAACGGGAGACGGGCCGCTTTCATCAACCAGGATACCTCACCAGTTCGGAAGAGGAGAGAAGGCGATTTTCAATACAGTTCTTCCTCTTCCTGATCAGATGCAAGGAGTTCATCTTCCATAATCTGCTGTAACAGATCGGGGCGTTGCGCCAGATCCTCGACAATGGCGTATTTGCCGTCGGTCCAGCGGAACAGATCGATACTCTTGCATCGGGCGCTGCAAAAGGGGAAAACG
>JALTOP010000480.1 GCA_027000105.1 Planctomycetaceae bacterium
ACAGCAGAACGGGAACGAAAATCCGCAGCGGAAATAACTGTAAATCTGCATTCATGCCCTTATCAAATATGCACTCAACTGCACGTAACCGTGAATATTGACAGCACGTAAGTTGTTTTTCCATCGTCACATGCTGTAGTATTGATACTCTATCCTGATTAACCAGGCTTGCGATTGGTGCGCCCATTGCAGGCCCGCCTACCGAAACAGATATTTCATGGGAGAAAAGTTATGAGTTCATCTTCACGGTTTAGTCGCCGTCGTTTTCTGGCTGGTTCGGCGGCAACGGCAGCCGTGCCATCGCTTCTTGCTGCAACGCAAAAAAGTTTTGCAAACAATGTTGCCGCTAATGACAAAATCAACATCGGGATGATCGGCGTCGGCAAGATGGCTTACGGTTCACATCTGCCTCACTTCGTGAAAATGCCGGAAGTGAAAGTGGTCGCTGTATGCGATGTCGATACCACTCGCCGCACTGCTGCCCAGAAACGTGTCAACGATACATACGGCAACTCCGACTGCGCTGCCTACAACAATTACGAAGACATTCTTGCCCGGAAGGATGTCGACGCCGTTGTGATCGCAACACCAGACCACTGGCATGCACTTGTCATTCTGAATGCCTGTGCCGCCGGGAAAGATATCTACTGCGAAAAACCGCTGACAAACAACCTCATGGAGGCGAAAATTGTCATGGACGCCGTGAAGAAGTCCGGCGTTATTTTCCAGACAGGTTCTCAGCAGCGTGCCAGTGACAACTTCCATTATGCCTGCGAACTGGTGCGCAACGGCCATATTGGCGATATCAAAACTGTGACCGTCGGTGTGGGCGGCCCTTCACGACCGGACAACCTGCCCGATGAAGAGATGGAACCGGGACTCGATTGGGAACGCTGGCTCGGTCCTGCACCGAAGCGGGGCTACAGTTCTGTTTTGAGTCCGCGCGGTGTGCATAACCATTTTCCATCCTGGCGCAACTATCGTCCGTATGGTGGAGGGGGTATGACCGACTGGGGAGCCCATCATTTCGATATCGCCCAGTGGGGGTTGGGAATGGATAAATCAGGGCCGATCGAAATTGTCCCGCCGAAAGATCCGAAGTCGGGGCATGGCGTCAAATTCATTTATGCAAACGGCGCCGAAGTGATTCACGGTGGCCCAAGCGGAGTCACTTTCATCGGAACAGAAGGCGAGATCTTCGTCAACCGGGGCAAACTGAGCAGCAAGCCCGATGTCATTATCAAGCAGAAAATCGCAGACGACGGCATCCATCTGTACGATACGCCTGGCAATAGCCACGCGGCACATCGGCAGGATTGGGTCAGGAGTATTGGCACACGCAAGCAGCCTTGTTGTCCGGTTGAAACGGGAGCGAGAACTGTCGCTGTCTGTCATTTGGGAAACATCGCTTACTGGCACGGCGAAGAACTGAATGGCAAATCGCTCAAATGGGATCCCGCCAAATGGGAATTTGTCGGAAACGACAAAGCGAACGCCTGGCAGGATTACCCCTACCCCCGCCGTAAAGGCTATGAATTACCTGCCAGTTAAGATCGTGAGTGACAACGAACAAGCCGGGGTTGTTTCTCTCGGCTTGTTTTTTTGATTGCGGAACTCCGGCGTAACCGATTCCGTCCCAATAACCCCAAAAATATTGAAAATTGATTGATAATCGTTACTGAAAACAGAATTAGTGATATAAGCAGGAGACTGATGATGCGACAGCTTTTGATGGGTTTGTGTTGTTTGTTTGTGTCGGCTTCGGCGCTGATTGCCAACGCCGCTGATGAGGTTTTGGTGACAGATCCCGCCCTGGCCGGTGCAGATTATGCGATCCAGGGAGAGTATGTTGGCGAGCTTGATGTCGATGGCCAACTACAGCCTTTTGGTGCACAGGTAATTGCACTGGGTGATTCCAAATTTGATCTGGTTGTCTATCAGGGAGGGTTGCCCGGATACGGTTGGATCAAGGGAAACCGAAAGGAAAAAGCAACAGGAGCAACCAAAGGAGACGTGACGAGATTTTCCAATGGCGAGCATTCTGCGACCATTCAAAATGGGGTGCTGACCGTTGATGGAATCGAGGGAAAGCTGAAAAAGACGGTTCGTAAAAGTCCTACGTTGGGGGCCAAGCCACCCAAGGTAGCAATCGTCCTGTTTGATGGAACATCGGCTGATAATTTTATCCATGGTCACCTGACGATGAAAAATCTCCTGGCAGCCGGATGTGAAACGAAAGAAAAGTTCGGCGATCATACGTTGCACCTCGAATTTCGCACACCCTTCAAACCGGCTGCTCGCGGACAGGCTCGCGGAAACAGCGGAGTGTATCTGCAAAACCGTTACGAATGTCAGGTGCTCGATTCTTTCGGACTGGAAGGCAGGAACAACGAATGCGGCGGGATCTATTCAATTGCCGAACCACTGGTCAACGCCTGCTTTCCTCCTTTAACGTGGCAAACGTATGACATCGACTTCACCGCTGCCCGATACGAGGGCGATAAAAAAATCAAAAATGCGCGAGTCACGATCCGTCAGAATGGAATTGTCATTCACAACAATCTCGAACTGCCGCATGGCACTCCCGGAAAAAACGAGGAAGGTCCAAACCCGGACGGTCTGTATCTGCAGGGACACGGTAACCC
>JALTOP010000481.1 GCA_027000105.1 Planctomycetaceae bacterium
TTGTCCCGCTCGCTTCGCAAGCCGCGCGGTCGCCTCAAGGAAAAACTGAACGCATCGACCAACGCCATTCTCGGCCTGGCGACGCTCGCCGACCACAACTATGTAGAAGATGAACAGCAGGAAAAGAAATGGGACAGATACTCCCTCGAATATCTTGAAGCAATGAAGAAACTGGTCAAAGCGATCGGAGCAAAAGACCGCAAGCAGATCGAAATTCATTATAAAGCCGGCAACCGCGCCTGCGATCAATGTCACGAAGCGTTCCGCGACTGACTTCAAACTTCAGCAACAGCACATTCAACTTTTACCGAAAAACAGAACAGCCTCCGGAATGAATGTTCAATCCAGAGGCTGCCTGTGCATCGGCGTCGGAAATAGCGGCACCGCAAGTTACAGAAGATTCACTACCTGTTTGGTCAACCCTTTTTCGTCCAGGACGACATTGAGTTTTCCGTTCGCAGCGATCTTTTCCAGCACTTCCAGTTCCCGCAATCGCATCAGAACCGGGTTATCTGCCAGCAGTTTGGCCGTATTGGCTTGTGACCGCATGGCAGCGGTTTCTTCACGACGCGAAATCAGATTCGCTTCGGAAATCTTTTTCGCTTCCGTTACCCGGTTCATCAAATCCTTCATCTCACCGGGCAAAATCACATCACGAATCCCGACCGAACCAATCTTCAATCCCAGGTCTTTCGCTCGACCGAGTACGTTCTTTTCGATTTCCTTCGCCACCGCTTCCTTGTCGCTGAGAAAGCTATCGAGATCGCGTGAACCGATCACCGCTCGCAAAACGAGTTGGGTTTCCCGGTACAGCGCCTGTCGAACATCATCGGTGCGGCTGACCGCAACGCGGGCCTGTTCGACCTGATAAGTCACAACCGCATTCAGGCGAAGTGTTACCTTATCAGCCGTGATGATATCCTGACCGCCGATATCGACCATCGATTCCCGCATATCAACTTCAACAACACGGGCATCCGACTGGCCTTTCCAGAAGGCGTACAGTCCCGGCGCAAGTGTGTCGATGTATTCTCCATCGATAAACAGCACACCCACATGGTCCCGCCCGATGGTGCAAACATCGAGCACGGAACTGACCCGAGCCGAACGGACAATGTTCTTGAGGTGGTCGTGTTCAAACCGGACCGGATTGATATCGACGACTTCCACGCGAACATCCTTCTGGCCAGTCCAGTAAGCATACAAACCGGGTGGCAAAACCTGATTGAATCGATTTTCGATCCAGACCAGGGCGCGCTGTTCATCCGACAGATCCAGAATCTTGGCGCGATCTTCAAGCAGACCCGATTTGACAATCAAATCGAGCTTCTCGTGCGTCAACCACGGATCGCGTTGCGAAACGATATCGACCCGCAATTTTCCCAGGGGATCAAATCGCCAATACGTACCGGCCTCCAGAAGTCCCTGGAACTCATCTTCCTTGAACAGCAGACCGACTTCATAGCTGCGAATTTTGTATCGTTTCAACAGAGCCATCTTTCACCTCCCGGGAAAATCCCCGCTTCCTTTTCCTGCGCCTGGCCCGAACAAACCGGGATCAACGCAACAACTACAACTCTCGGGCGCATCAGGACGCGCCTGATGAGATCTATCGTACCAACATTTGCGGTACTCGATTTCCATTTTGTTTTACGTGGCAATTACCGGTTCACAAACACCATCCGAAGGCAGACAATTTGATTGATCACACGAGTGAATCGCGGAGTCTATTTGAGGGAACGCCTTTAACGGTTTCCGTTATTTTTTGTATCGAAATTTCCCTCATGATGTTCCGAAGAACGCCATTCAGGAGAACCTCTCAACAGCCAATAACTTCTGCCGCGAAAACACGAGTCCGGTATCCATACACTGCAAAGCGTCACAACGTGCTGCCTGAAAGAGCAACAGATGCCTCCTCAGATCGCTTTCGCAACATTCAGAGCCACCTTGGCATACCTCTCAGGCGGATCGACCAAACGCCTGCCTCCTTCAGGCATTAACGAAGTGAAGTTGGTGCAGCAGATTAACCACTGCCGCTGTGGTTTTCGCCGGATCTTCTCCAGCAGGTGGTACAGGATTCGAACCTGTGACAATCGATTCCTCTCGATCGATGCTCTTACCAACTGAGCTAACCAGGGCGTTCGTGTTACTTCTTTAGAGACCATTCACGGAACATGCGAAGCGAAACCCTGCCGGGCCGCCAGAACGCCGATGGAAAGTAACACACAACAGCTTCAAAGACACTCCGCTTCATCCCTGGTTCACGCTGGAACAGGTCAATTTTCAAATTATCTGCAAACCAAAAAATCGATGCAGACTTTATTTGATGCCCGGTTATCTGCTACTATCTGAAAAATCTTTTTGCGAGAGTGGCGGAATTGGCAGACGCGCTGGATTTAGGATCCAGTGTCCTCAGGACGTGGGGGTTCGAGTCCCCCCTCTCGTATTTCGGTCCTGGTATTCTGGTGTTGGTACCCCGGTTTCAGTATCCCGGTATCGGCATTCAAGTTTCGGGGAGGCATCAGTTTAGTTTTGATCCCCGATTGCTTCGCCCGGACAACAGCTTTGCCACTCAAGCATTTTTTGCACGCCGGAAGGCCGGTGAAAGGGCGGTAGCCACGTTATCCCCGGAAAAACGGTGT
>JALTOP010000482.1 GCA_027000105.1 Planctomycetaceae bacterium
TAACGTCTCCCGGGCGGTAATCCCGGTTGGCTGGTTGTCGGGATTTTTCATACCAACCCAAAGCGGATCGGCGGGATCAAGATTGACCACTCGATGATTTTCCACATAAACCTGCGGCACCCGATCGTTGGTTGTCGGCAACAGATAACAGTAATCGAAACCGATCTCACACGGGCCAGGTTTCAGTTCGCCATTCCAATCCGGAGCCGGTTTTGCTCCCAGGCCGAGATGCCATTTTCCGATAACTGCAGTTGAATAGCCGGCCTTCTTCAACAGGGAAGGCAATGTTACTGTTCCCGGCTGGATCAATGCGGTGGCGTTGGGAGGAGCGATTCCTGTCCCCGGCTGTCTGAAAGCGTACTTTCCCGTCAACAGGGAAAAACGTGTTGGCGTACAGGTTGCTGCCGAACAGTAGCCACTGGTAAATCTTGTTCCTTTTCTTGCCAGTCGATCGATATGAGGTGTCGAAACTTCAGTCGCTCCGTAGCAACTGACATCGCCATACCCAAGATCATCCGCCAGAATCAGGATGATGTTTGGTTTGCCCGTGAGTTCGCCGGAAGAAACAGTTTTTTCCGGAAACGCCAACCCGGTAATCAGGGGGATTGCAAACAGGAGTATCCGTGCTCGCTGAAAAAAAGGCGAGGAGGGCGATTGGGGTTCTTCCAGCATGACAATTCCCTATTCGGACTGAAACATTGGTACGGGACGGCAATCTGATGCGATACCCAATCATAAACTGACAGCCACTGTTTGCAACCGAGGGGCAAGCGATGCCGGTCGTTGATAGCGAATATGTCGATGCTCAACCGTTGGCAGTCAATCTGCCAGCATTCCATTGGTCAGCAGCCCCGTAGCGCGAAGGCAACATGTTTCTGCAGCGGCTTTCTGCAACGGCCCCGGATTTGGTACGGATGCGGTCAATTGCAACCGCGCACCACCTGCTCCGGCCATCTTCCTGTAGGCGTCAACCGGTACGATCCCGCCAAACTCGTAACCGAATGCGAATCTTCCCTGCCGGACTCACACCGAATTTCAGGACTTGATGATTCCCTGCAAGGTTTCAAGAATCATTCCATTAACGCCGAACGGTTCTGCGTAACCCCACATGGAACGAACCAGGTCGAACATGAGCAGAACACAAATCCCCATGAAGCCGGTTGAAAACAGCACCAGGCTAAATGAAAGCATGTCCCATTCCGCGGCGACGGCAGCTGCTCCTCCCCGTATACCTCCCGGAATGGCCAAAGCGGGAACACTTTCGCCAGATTCAAAGTCATCTTCGAAACTGTCGTCATCCGCTTCGAGGATGTCGTCATCGTCCAGAAGATCATCCGAGACATCCAACTCCGCATCGCTCAATTCATCGTAGCTGTCATCGTCGAAATCGACGAACTCATCACTGGAATCCATATCTGACGAATCAAATTCCATTGTCTGCTCGTCAGACTCATCATCGAACATGACCACGCCGGTCGAGTCATCATCTTCAGTGATCATTTCCCCGCTGTCTTCCAGCAGGGGCATATCGAAGGCTGTATCGTTTTCGTCATCTTCGTCGCTCACATCCAGCATCGGGATGGTCGCGCCGCCGACATCGTTCCCATCTGCCAACGTCAGCGAATCATCCTGGTCGGAGGAATCTTCATCCAGCGACAGTCCGAGCCCGCTGTCCGGGACAAGGGAAATTCCACTTTCAGAGGCCAGGGTAATTGAATCGTCGTCGTCATCAGATTCGAGGTTGATCCCGCTATCAACGGACAGGTCCAGCGATATTCCACTATCACCAGAGGAGAATGAAAGACCGCTGGCGGGATCGGTCACAACGTCGCTCAGTACGGATTGATCGTCGTCAGGATGTTCTTCCAACCGAATGGAACTGTCATCATCGGGGGGCATCAGTGTGATATCACTGTCAGTACCACCCATTTCTTCCAGGCGGATATCGCTCAAATCCGGATCGGGTGTCGCCCCGAGTAACGTGACGTCACTGTCGCTGTCTTCATCGGAAGAGGGAGTCATGGCGATCGTTTCTTCCAGATTATCGGGGACGATGATGTCAGAATCGATCGAGACATCGGAATCTGCCGGAGCAAGTCGGACATCACTGTCAGAAATGCTGCCCAGTTCATCATCTGCCTCTGCAATCTTGTTTTGGCTATCTTCTTCACTGATTCGCACAGGCGTCGGCGTGACGTTGGCCAGTTCCTCATCAACGAAACGGACATCACTATCTTTTTCCGCATCTGAAGAAGGAGGCATGGGGCCAGCGTCCGATTCCAGGATTGGATCGACAACCAGACGGACATCGCTGTCAGAACTGGGAGGAGTACCAGGAGAATTTTTACTGATGATGGTCGGCTGTTCGCCAACAGATTCGTCGAAATTTATTTTGGAATCTTCGTTGAAGGCACTGGGAATATCACCGAGGACACCCTCATCGCCCATCACGCCGAAATCGACGGAGGAATCCGGCTCCAATGTTCTTGCAAGTTCCTCGACATCGTCACTGCGAAATTTCCATGTTCCGCGATCAGCAAAAGCACGGAATTCGTTCTGCTCCCCTCGACGACTCAGCTCTTCAACGGTGATGGAGAGACGGGCTGCTGCTTCTTCAAGATTGAGATACTTACTTG
>JALTOP010000483.1:0-4524 GCA_027000105.1 Planctomycetaceae bacterium
AATTCGGATATCGGCGGCGATACGGTTCTGTTCAGTCGGCTTTCTTGTTTGGGATCGTTTCCTCTGAGGGGATCATCTGCTCTGGAAATTTTAACGGAAAACTTTGTTCCGCCGGCGGTGAATCTGCGGGAGCGGTTTGGTTGGGGAATTCGGGCAGAACAACAGGCGTGGGGGAAGTCGTTTCGGCTCCCTGTTTGGTGACGTTCCAGAACAGTCGCAGCCATTTTGACTGCATTTTTATCTGCTTCAGCGTGACGGTGATGTTTGTCGTGCAGGCATCGCTCAGAGGAATGGGGATCACATTTTTGCGTTTGATATGGATCGGGCGGAGCAGCGTTTCGAACTGGGTGACGAAAGCCCGTTGGGTGAAGCCGGGTTCTACCAGTGTGCCATCTGGTAGTTCTTCACGCACATCGATCACATCAGATTGAATGACCAGATCTGTTTCTTCGAGCTTTGAAGTGAAAGTCAGCCGGACGCGTTGCATTTCTGTTGCGGGCAGATTTTGAAGTTGAAATGTCCCCCGGAATACGATTTCGAGCTGACCATTCTGGAAGCTGATTGTCAGAGGGGATTTGTCTGCGTACGTGAGATGGACTTCCACAGGTAGTGAGTTGGGATTTGTGATGAAGCTGGGATCGACCAGTTGCAAAATGATATTTGACTGATCGACAAGCCGGTTGAGTGATATGCGTTTGCCGGCCAGATTCTGCCTGGCAAAAAGATTAGCCAGCAGTTGTTCATGGAACGCGATATTAATATCGCTTTCGTCGTTGATATCGCTTTCCCCGGCAGGGGCTTGTGTGACGGCTTGCTTTGCAAATTGGAAATCGGCATAAATTTTCGAGTCTGTCGAGAAAGCGGACCGCCTTGCCGGGGCAAGTTTTAGTTGTTCGAGACGATCCCAGATTTTTTCCTTCAGAAACTGATTGGCCTTTTTCAGGTTTTGGTCTGTCTGTGTATCAATTTGAGGTTGGAGCCTTCTGATCAGTTTCTGTCCTGCAATCAAATTGCTTTGCGGAGTGCGGGCCATAGCGGTTCCGAGTGCAATTTGGTCGGCGAGAGGGCCAAGTAAAGGCATCATCGAATGGCGAGTCTGTGCCCCCAATACGATCTGATTGGGCATCACTGTCAGGACTGCTTTTTTGGTCAGAAATTTGCTGCCGTCGAACAGTACCGGTTTGGTCGCGTTGAATTGATTATTTCCCTGTTGGGCAACCGTTGCTCGTGGTGTGTAGGCCGTTGTTGAAGTTTGCACCGTTCCCTGGATTTCAAAGTTAAACCTGGCCCCCTGTCGAGAGGGGAGGCAGTTGATTGTGATATTCGATAACGTTGTCTGCTGCCCCGACACTTGCGCCCCCAGAATGAAGTCCTGAACCGCTCCCGAATTCTGTTGGGTTCTGTTCAGGATTTTTTGAAGAAATTTTTCGGTTATTTCAAACCGCAACTCTCCCTGTAACAGTTGTGTGATTGTCGCGGGATCGACTGGCGGTTCCGGAAGAACAGGCACAGCAGGAATCCCGGGGGGAGGCAGTGGAGCGAAAACTGGTGGCGGAGCTGGAAGGGGCAACGGCTGTAAAGGAAGGATTTTCCCGATACGAGGTGCCGGCTGCCTGGGCGGAACGGGACGTCCTTGTGCCAGGCAGTTATTGGTCATCATCAGCGTCAATGGGACAAAACCGGCAACCCACAACAGCATGGCACTGGGGAAACCTGGATCGTTCTCATGAATTTTGCCCAAAACAGCCATTTTCCACCTCACTCCCGACTGGTACAGATCTCGTTATGTTGTTGTGCGGGTACCGACAGGAAAAGATTTCGCTATCCTGTTTCGCTGCCTTCGACAGGAATATTACCTCTTGACGAGGAATAGGTGAAGATCAGTACCTCACAAAGCCGGTTGTATGCCGTCTGTGCCGGTAGTTTCCCCAGGTGAAGCGGCAAGTGAGACAGGTTGTCAGGAAGAATTCGGGTTATTTTGCCCACTCTGGCGATGGCACGCATGAATCAGTTTGAAAAACAGGGTGATTCTGTCGGGAGTAGGCTTGAACCAAATCATGTTGCCCCTTATGCTTAGCGGCTTGTTAAAAAACGATGGAGAATCGGCCCGGTTTGGTTCGCCTCCCGTTTTTATCGCTGGATGCGAACACCCACCAACCATGCTGTCTGATGGTTACTTTCGTGGGGTTTGTTTGTGTTGCCGCATCTCTTTATGTAGAAACGGGATGCGTAAAGAAAAAAGGGTGGGCAGGTCGGTTGGCCCTACCGTACGTCAAGTATAAGAGTTGGAAATATGTCAAACGATCCGAAATTGGTAGCGGAACCACGCACAAGTACTGGAACATCGTCAGCACGTCGGCTGAGGAAAGCGGGACGGACTCCGGGAAATATTTATGGACATAAGCAGGAATCGATTGCGTTTTCTATTGAAAACGATGTACTGATTCCGATCCTGAAAACGGGTCACAAGGTGGTAGATTTCGAACTGGATGGTAAAACGGATAAAGCGATCATTCAGGATGTTCAGTGGGACACGTTTTCGAAATATGTCCAGCATTTCGATTTACTCCGTGTAGATCCCGAAGAACGCGTCCACGTTGAGGTGGCTCTTTCCTTGAAGGGGACATCGCCGGGGGTTCTTCGTGGTGGAATTCTCGAACAGCCCCGCCATTCCATCCCCGTTGATTGTCCGGTGATCCGACTTCCTGACAGAATTGATGTCCGTATCGGCTCCCTGGAGTTGGGGGAAAGCCTTCACGTCAGCGATTTGGAGTTGCCGCCCGAAGTGACGACACCGCTTCCGCCTAACGAAGTTTTGGTTCATATCGTCGTTCCGAAGAAGGGCGTTGAACTGGAAGCGACGGAAGGAGAAGCAGCCGAGGGTGAGGCATCGGCGGCAACGGAATAGTATCGAATCAGATTCGATTTCCCTACATGATGCGTTGTCGATTTGGCTGGCACGATCTTGCCGGTTTTATTGAGGCAGGTTTTTCAGGTCTTTAATGTGGTCGATTCGCGTTAACCTGTTGTATTGGCAACCTGTTGTTTCGCTTGGGAGACTGACATATCGAGTGTGTTAAATGAAAGTGATTGTTGGTCTTGGAAATCCCGGAAGGCGGTATCAGGGGACCAGGCACAATATCGGGTTTGAAGTTCTCAAGGAGTTGGCTGCCCGTCACCAGGCGAGTCTGTCGAGTTTGGCTCATGAATTGGAGGTCAGGGAAATCAATCTGGGGGGAGAAAAGACACTTCTGGTTGCTCCGCAGACGTATATGAATCTGAGTGGCAGAGCGGTCGGTTCGCTGGTTCGGTTTTACAAGTTGCCGGTTGAACAGATTATTGTTGTCTGTGATGATCTGAATCTTCCTCCGGGAAAATTGAGGTTCCGGGCAGGTGGTTCTTCCGGCGGACAGAAGGGGCTCACGGACATTCTTAACCATCTGGGAACAGAACAGGTACCGAGATTGAGGGTTGGAATCGGCCGGGCGAGCGGAAAAATGGATACTTCCAGTTATGTTCTCCAGAAAATGGGGAAACAGGAGCAGGAAGAGATGGCCCATGCAGTCCAACAAGCGGCGGACGGTTTGGAGGTTTGGGTTCGTGAAGGGATTGAAGCCGCCATGAATCAGTTTAACGCTGGCAAGTGACACGGTTCTCTCGCAAAGGGAAGTAAATTGGGGTTCAGCCCGGAATAATGGTCGATTTCAGTCGAAATTGGGCGTTATTAATTGTAAATATCTACAGGAATGTTAGTCTTGGTCGCTCCGGTCGGTTTGAAAATTTCCTGCCGGGGTTTTCTGATGTCGTAATCCGGGACTACATTTGTCAATGTTTGTCGATAAATGTTTACTTGAAACAGAGTGATTCATAGCCAAACGCTCGGTTGGCGTGAGATTTGATGGGGAGATTGAAGTTGGCACTTCGTAATTATGAAATGATGTTTCTGCTCGATAGCGGAAAGTATGCGACCGATCCAGATGGTGTGACGGACGCCGTCAACAAGATTTTGGACAAGATCGGTGCAGAGGTTGTCGCTGCTCGTCCCTGGATGGATGGCAAGTTGGCTTATGAAATCGAAGGGCACCGGAGAGGGTTGCACTATCTGGTTTACGCCAGGGCCGAGAGCAAAAATGTTCCCCAACTCAATCGCTTGTGTAAATTGAGCGATGTCGTTCTGCGACATCTGTGCATCCTGCCTCCCGCCAGTCTGTTCGATTTAATGGTTGCTGCACTGACGCAGCCTGAGGCAGTTTCGCCACCCGTGGAGGATGAAGAAGCATCCACAGACGATGCGGTTTCGGAAAGTGATACAACGGCCGAGAACTCGAGTACCGAGGAAACGGCTGTTTCGAATTGAATTTGGGGTTCGAACGGGGTTCGAGTTGCCAGGGTCGGGCAGACTTGTTTGCGGCTGGATGTTTTCCAATTGGTGGGAGTAGGATAATGGCGAGTTTCAATCGCGTAATTCTCATGGGAAATCTGACCCGTGATCCGCAGGTTCGGTATGTTGCCAGCGGCAGGGCG
>JALTOP010000483.1:4534-10251 GCA_027000105.1 Planctomycetaceae bacterium
TGCGAGATTGGCCTGGCAGTCAATCATCAATGGTACGACAAACAGTCGAATACACGTAAAGAGGAAGTGACTTTCGTCGATGTCGTTCTGTGGGGACGCACGGCCGAGGTTGCGGGAGAGTATCTTGCCAAGGGGCGTCCGGTTTTAATCGAGGGCCGTCTGCAACTCGATCAGTGGCAGGATAAAACAACCGGTGAGAAGCGGAGCAAATTGCGGGTTGTCGGCGAGAATATGCAAATGCTTGGTTCGCGTGGCGATGGCGGTGCTGGCGGAGGGGGTGGCTATCGTTCACAGGGACAGCCCCAGCAATCCTCTGCGCCACAGCAGGGCGGATCGGATTTTCAAGAGCCGGCGTCTTCCAATGAAATGCCCCCTTCTCCCGTTGATTCCTTTTACGATAGCCCACCGGATAACGATGTTCCGTTTTAGGTGAATTGGATATCAATATCGTCAGGCATCAATTCATGAATCTCGTTGGTAGATCGCAGATGCAGGATGTCTCATCAGTGGATATTTTTGAGTCGTGAGTCTTCAGGTTGAAAAGCCTTCAAGTAGTGAAAGTGAGATAATGGTTCGTCAGGTTCAACGTAAAACAGTTTATTCCCCTCGTGTCAAAGGAGCCGTCGAGTTATTGCTTGCCGAGGATGTGGCTAATCTTGGCAAACAGGGCGAGATCGTCCGGGTGAAGCCCGGTTACGCGAGAAATTTTCTTCTTCCCCAAGGGTTGGCTACTGTCGCAACTGAAGAGAACAAGAAGGCGGTTGAGGCGCATCGTGCCGCGTTGATCGAGTTGGACAAAAAGCGGAAGTCCAACGCCAAGAAACTGGCCGACGAAGTCTCAAAATACTCGGTGACACTGGAAGCGAATGCCAATTCTGAGGGGCATCTGTACGGTTCCATTCTTGCCGGCGATATCAGCAAGGCCCTCATCGAAGCCGGGTACAATGTTCAGGAGAAGCATATTTTTCTGGAAGGCCCCCTGAAAGAGTTGGGCATGTACACGATCAAGTTGAAACTGCATGAAAGCGTCACTTCCGAAGTGAAGGTCTGGATTGTTCCGGTCAGCACCAAATAAATTTGCAACAGGCGAAGCCGAGTGAATCGCCCATCAGTACGGTAGTTGTGTCAGTACGATATTTCTGATTGATGAGTTTGCAAAAAGTGGTATAACGGATGTCGGGGTTCAGCCGGCATCCCTCTTTTTTGCGCTTCGCCTTTATGACAAAACATCGGAGAGGTGTGTCTCGATGTGCTCTGCGGCGCAATGGCAACAATTCGCCGGTAGAGGCTGACAGAAACTCTGACGTGTGTGGAAACAGCCGTTAAAAGGAGGGAGGAATAATGGCGACAGCGGCTTTGCAGGATAGTGTTCCCCCGAGTAACGTGGAAGCCGAGAATTCCGTTCTGGGCTGTATCATGCTGGTGAATGATACGGTCGATCAGGTTCTGGGGATCATCAGTCAGGATCACTTTTATGATGATCGCAACCGCCGCATCTATGGCGCGATCATGGAAATGTACGAGCGGGGTGATCGTGGCATCGATGCGGTGACTCTCGCCAATGAACTGGAAAAACGGGGGCAACTGGAGGAAGCCGGCGGGGTCTCGAAAATTCTGGAGATCATGGAGACCGTCCCTCATGCCGCTCATGCCGAATATTACGCGGGGATTGTTCGGGAAAAATGGTTGCAACGCCAACTGATTTACACCTGCACGGAAATCCTGAAGGAAACCTATCATTCACGTGATGACATTGAAGATATTCTCTCCCGGGCCGAGCAGCAGATTTTTCACCTGGCGGAACAGCGGGAGTCGCTCAGCAAGGCGGACATGCGGTCGATTCTGCTTGATACGTGGGACAAGATCAACAGCAGGCAGGATCAGGATGGAACCGTCAGCGGTTTGGCCTCCGGTTTTATCGGGCTTGATGAACTGATGAGTGGGTATCAACCCTCGGAACTGGTCATTTTAGCCGCACGGCCGAGTATGGGGAAGACGGCATTTGTCTGTAATTCAACCCTGGCCATTGCAGGGGCGAGTAAAACAGGGGTGCTGCTTTTCAGTTTGGAGCAATCGAAAACAGAACTGGCCGAGCGATTGCTTTGCATTCACTCCAAAGTCGATGGGCACAAAGTCCGGCAGGGAAATCTGGAGCCGATGGATCATCAGGCGCTACTGGAGGGCTCAAGCGAATTAAGCAGTTATCCGATATTTATCGATGATCAACCGGGGCGGACAATGACGCAGATTGCGGCTGTTTCCCGGCGGATGAAAAGTCAACACGGGATCGGTATTGTCATCATCGACTATTTGCAGCTGATTGAAGCCGAAGACAAGAACCAGCCGCGCGAGCAGCAGATTTCCTCGATCACGAGGCGGCTCAAATTTCTCGCCAAGGATTTGGATATTCCTGTGATTGCGTTGGCACAGTTGAATCGGGGTGTTGAACAACGTGAAGATAAACGGCCCCGGCTGGCCGATCTGCGGGAATCGGGGGCAATCGAACAGGATGCCGATGTCGTGATGTTTCTGCATCGCCCGGAAGCGTATGACCCGGAAGACCGTCCGGGAGAAGCGTTTGTGATTGTCGCCAAAAACCGATCCGGCCCCGTGGGCGATGCGCATTTGACCTGGATCAAACAGCAACTCCGCTTTGCCGATTACAGCCCGATCAACGAACCGGAAGGTGGTTGGGTTGGCGATGAATTTTAGCGGGCAGGAGTTGGCAATGATGAAACGGGCTTTCCATGAAATTGCTTGACCTTGTTCTGATTCTTTTTGTGCCCGGTCTTTTTCCGTTTCCTGCAATGGCACAGGAAGCATGTAACTCCTATGGAGCCGATCGGCTTGTCTATCAAAAACATGACCGGCCGGTTCTGGTAGCGGGGAAGGAATCGTGGGAAGCGGGGGGGCTGCTTCATATCGCCATTTGTCAGGTCGATTTGGTTTACTACCTGTATTATACCGCGCTGCAGAAACCGCCGGGATACGCTTACCGTTCGATCGGGCTGGCCACTTCAAAAGATGGCATTCATTGGAAGCGATCGTCAAAAAGACCTGTGTTGAGTCGCGGTGCAGCGGGCGAGTTTGATGATGTCCATGTCCACATGCCTACGGTTCTTTACGATGCTTCGCAAAAAAAGTTCAAGATGTGGTATGTCGGATACCAAAACAATAAAGGGAACACGATTGGTTATGCGGAATCTGCTGATGGGAAACTCTGGAAGAAAAAAGGGCAGGTTCTTTCGTTCGGTGAACGGGATCGATTTGATAGCGGTTCGCTGCGGGAACCGAGCGTGACATACGATGCCAGCACGCGTCTGTATAAAATGTGGTACAACGGGACGATGCCCGGACAGCATTACGGCCCGACCGGATACGCCATTTCGGAGGATGGGATTCACTGGGGGCGTGTGACGGTTATCAATGGCGACCAGAAACGCTTTGTTGGAATCGATGTCGTTCTTGAAAACGATTGCTATCACGGTTGGTATGGCAAACAGGGGGAAATCGGTTATGCGTTTTCTTTCGACGGGATCCGCTGGCATTGGCCCATTCCAGAAGTGGTGCTGAGCCGTTCGCCGGGAGGATTCGATAGCAGTTATCTCCAGGCACCGGTTGTTATTGTGGACAGGGCTGCGAATAAGGTGCGACTCTGGTACAATGCAGCGACGACGCCGGGGGAGATTCTTGCTATCGGTTATGCGGAAGCGAGAATAAACCCGAGGTAAAACAAGTTGGTTCATCGAACGTCCCTGGTTGGAGCTCGCTCATGTTTTTTCGATTTACGAAGTCTGTCTACGTGGTTCTGTTTGCTATTTTGTTCGTAGCAACCGTGTTGTTCTGCCCTGTTTCGATGCAATCGGTGCAGGCAGAGGTGAACGCGAAAGTTGTTTACGAAGGTTCAACCGGCCCGGGAGTGGGGAAGCGCCTGGTCTTTCTGGCGGGGGATCACGAATACCGCTCGGAAGAATCGTTGCCTGCGTTGGCCAGAATTCTTGCCAGGCATCACGGCTTCAAATGTACCGTGCTGTTTTCGGTCAATCGTGAGACGGGCGAAATCGAGCCGGGCAGCAGTTATATGCCGGGGTTGGAAGCGTTGGAGTCGGCTGATTTGATGGTCATCTTCCTGCGGTTTCAGAATTTCCCCGATGATCAGATGAAGCATATCGATCGGTACGTGAAGCGGGGCGGGCCGATTGTCGGCATGCGAACCTCGACACACGCTTTCAAGATGCCCGAAAAAGCAACCTACGCACGATATTCCTTCCGAAGCACCGTGGAAAACTGGAAAGGGGGCTTTGGACGTAAAATTCTGGGAGAAACATGGGCCGGGCATTACGGGAAAAACCATGTGATGAGCACGCGACTTGATATCGCGCCCGATGCGAAATCGCATCCGATTCTGATTGGTGTGAATAATCCCTGGGTGCAAGCGGGGGGGTACTGGACTGAACCGGAATCGGACAGTCGAATTTTGGCTTATGCCCAGCCGCTTCAGGGAATGACGCCGGATTCTCCCGTAGCGGAAGACAAAAAACCTTGTCCCGGGGCGTGGGTTCGATCCTACAAAAGCGAATCGGGTAAAAAAGCTCGCGTTTTCACCACCACTTACGGAGCATCTGTAGATCTTCTTGACGATGACTTTCGCCGCATGTTGGTCAACGCCTGTTTCTGGGCGGCTGGATTGGAGAAAGATATCAAACCGGGAATGTGCATCAGCTTTGTCGGGCCTTACCACCCCAGTGCTTTCAGTTTCGGCGGTTACCGCAAACATGTGAAACCAGCGGATTTGGCAGGATGGGAAACACCGATCATGCCTGTGAAAAAAACAGATCCACAGACGAAATAAACGGATCATGTACAAAACGAGGGAAGTAATTGTGGAGTAGGCTTCTGTCTCTTTCTGCTGGCTGAATTGCCGTACCTGGTAAGTTGTCCTTGTAATATACGCTGTTGTTTTGTACCTTCGACAAGTCATAAGTGCATACTGATCCGCTGGTATGGCCTGTCTGCGGGCGTATCTTTCGGGGTCTGTGGTGCCTTTTCCTTTCTCAGAAGTATTCAGACGCAGGACGAGAATTTTCCATGGCGAAAAAAAGAAGCTCTCCACCTCAGCAGTCCGGTAATGATCCAACCCAGTTGATATTGGGTATCGTTATCGGGGCTGTTTTCAGTGCAATCATCACCAGTGGTCTGTTTCTCCTGACTGGCTCGGGGGGAGGAAAAACGACTTCAGAATCTGTTGCGCAGAATTCCGGGGCCACTCAAAGTGACGGTCCCACTGCGCAGGAAGCTGTTCCGGTGCCGGAGACGGGATCAAGTGAAGGCAATCCTGCTCCCGCGGAAGGCGCACCAGGAAGTTCCTCCGAGATGTCGGAAGAGATGCAGATGCAGATGGCTGCCAATGGTGGTGGGGCTGGAACACCGGCTCCTTTGGGCGGGGCCAGTCCTGAGATGTCGGAAGAGATGCAGATGCAGATGGCTGCCAATGGTGGTGGGGCTGGAACACCGGCTCCATTTGGTGGGGCCAGTCCTGAGATGTCGAAAGAGATGCAGATGCAGATGCAGATGGCTGCCAATGGTGGTGGGGCTGGAGCACCGGCTCCTTTGGGTGGGGCCAGTCCTGAGATGTCGAAAGAGATGCAGATGCAGATGGCTGCCAATGCGGGGGGAACCGGAGCACCGGTTCCATTTGGTGGGACCAACCCTGAGAT
>JALTOP010000484.1 GCA_027000105.1 Planctomycetaceae bacterium
TCCCTTTTCCCGCCATGAATTCGAAACGTTCCAACTGCACCTGCGATTGATATTTCTGGATCGTCGAAAGAAGCTGATATTCATCGAGCAGGAAGAAAATGTCCGGAAAGTTCTGCGCCATCCGTTCGATCCAGCGATCCACCCATGAAACAGGAACGGGCCTGTTCGGTTTTGGACAGATCACATCCATACGATCAACGATAATCCGCTCCCCTTCACGATGCAGGATCACACCGACGGTGTAGTCATGTTTTTCCGCATAATCGATCGCGGCGACATACCGCAAGCCGGGGCGACCCTGCTGCTGTTGCGTTAATGTTTCATCTCTGCACGCCTCCGCCTCTTCGAGTGAAACAAAACCTCCTTCGCTCATTTGCCAGACATTGTTCCAAAGACGGTCATAAACCGCAGCGGGCAGAAGTTGACGCTGTTCTTCGAGCCATTCCGGTTTAATCCACGGTGCCCGACAACCTTGCAGGGTCGAAAAATACCAGCGATCACTTTTTCTTGCCGCCTCGCGCACTTCCCATTGCCAACCCCGTCCGACACCCGCGTTGGTCAGCACCATCAACATGCAATTCGGTTTTTTTGCTGCCGAAGAAAGAAGCGAGTACCACAAATCCGGCTTCTCCCAATGCGATAATTCATCGCAAATGACAAAATCGGGAAGCAGTCCCCAGGAACTTTGCACATCGGAAGAAATGATCGTCAACCTGCTGCCGGTTTCACGATTGAACACCGCCTGTTGACGAAATTCGAGTTGATCGCAATAACGCGGATTCAGTTTGGCGATGCGCTCGACCGCATGGCGTATCAATTTCGCCTGATCCAAATCCGCCGCAGCGGCCAGGCCGTCCAGTTGTACGTCGCTGTATTGAAGAATCCATGCCAGTTGGATCGCCATATCGGTCGTCTTGGAGTGACCACGCGGCCGTTCCAGATACGCCAGTTGCAAAGGCGATCGCGCAGGCCGCCCCGCAAGCCGCATCCAGCCGGGATCAAGTGCCTGAAAATCTTTCCTTTGCCACGACTGCATCACTGCCGGGAATTTTTGGGCTGCGTGTTCTTCGACAACCAGTTGCTCACGGAACCGTTTCGGATGTTTGCGAGCCGCTCTTTTCTGGAGCGTCTGTTTCAAGTTCAGCCGGTATTGCAAGGTTTTCCAGGCGCGCAAGGCGGATAAGTTCTTCATCGCTGATCACATCCAAAGAAGAATCTGAACGGGAGGCAGAGGCATGATCGGGCCATTCGGGCGGCGGGCGATTTTTCAACCACTGCGACATCGCAGGAACGCTTCCTTTCATCGCTTCCTGATACAGCCGGGCGGCGACATTCTGGCTCAACGCGTCATAGACGGCATCAGCCTTCATGCGGAATTCGTCGTCTTCGGCCATCAGTTCAACAACCGCGAACAGATCAACATTCAACTGCTGACAGGCCACCGCCGGAGAGGCACCTCGCAAAAGTAAATCGAGATACTCCCGCTGCTGCTCGCCGGTAAGCGGAGAAGGTTGCCCCAAAACAGACAGTTCAATCGGCTCATCGACCAACTCGCCCGTTTGTTCCGATTGCTGTCGATCTGACTGGCAATCCATCACATTCTCTTTCTGTTCACAGCCGTAGAGTGCGTTTCGATGCATTTTTGAAAAACATTCTTCATATGGTGTGCACAGCACACCCCACTATTCTAATTCCTAACGCCTAACGCCTGATCCCCATCATCGCGCCTGTTATCAAAAACAAAATAGACCGGTTCGGAGTATCGACTTTTTCGGTGTGTCTCTTTTGAAACCATTCTCTTTTTCGCTGATTGGCGATGATGGCCATAGATGGCTGAGTGACCGATTCGCGATTGATTTTTCCTGGTCGTTTTTCCGATGCGCACAAAGCCGGCCCGTTCAAAAAACGGGTTGATGTTTCCCATTTGCGCCAATGTTTCAATCCATCGCCATCGGCTTGATTCACAACTTCGCCGAATGAACTGGCTGGCCAAACCAGCCCCGCGGTAACTGGGGTGGATGACAACGCGGGATAACGTGACCAGTTGATGATTGAGTGCTTTCGCTTTCAGTCCGGTTCGCTTTCCCGAAAGACCGAAAAATCGATTCCGCATGCTCAAGGACAAAGCTGGTGAAGTGAAAACACAAATGCCAATCGGGTTCTGTCCGTGCCAAAGGAGGGTTACGTATTTGACGAAGCCGAGCGAATGGGAGCGATAATGCCACCGAGCGAAGTACGGCCAGTCGGCTTTGGTCGCCTCGCTGATCCAGAGTTCCGATGCGAAACTGATGGTTCTTTTTTTTTAACGGCAGCGTTTCGGGTCTCGCCTTCGGTGCAGCGGGGCGGTTCCCCCAACGCACATTGAATATGCAGATCGGGAGCGAGATCTTCCACGATATCTGCATGAGTCGTCGCGATGAGAAAACCGATGCCGGTCCGATCGCACAGTTTTCGCAGGTTGAACGCAACGACTTTGGCGAGCAGGCGATCCAGTGTCGCGGTGAATTCATCTGCCAATATCCATTCCGGTTTTTTTGAAATCGCCAGGGCTAAGCGAAACCGGTAACGCTGCCCGTCGCTCAACTCGGCGGGGGTTCGCAACATCAGTTGTGCTTCGCTTAACC
>JALTOP010000485.1 GCA_027000105.1 Planctomycetaceae bacterium
GGAGAATGTCATCGCCGAAATGAAACAGACCGCCCAGGTGGATCACGATCAGGCTAAAACCATTCTCCAATTGGCTGCGCTGAAAGGAGAAGCAAGTTCTGTTCTGGAACAGGCTCGCCCATTGGTGGCAGATTCCGAACGGGGACAGGCCGCGATTGAGTCTCTTCACCGATTGACCCAAACCTGTTTCGAGATCGGAGTAGCAGGCGATCAGCTACATCTGGATCTTTCCATTGCGCGGGGGCTCGACTATTACACGGGAACGATTTTCGAAACATTCCTCAACGACCTTCCCGGCATCGGTTCCATCTGCTCTGGTGGCCGGTACGATGACTTGGCCGGCCTGTTCACCAAACAGAAATTACCGGGTGTTGGTGCCAGCCTCGGTTTGGATCGCCTGCTGGCTGCTTTGGAGGAACAGAACTGCCTTGAAGCGGTTGGCACCACTTCGCAGGTTCTTGTCACACAATTCGATGCGAACCATCTGGCTGATTACCAGAAAATCAGCAGACAGATTCATCAAGCAGGAATCGCAAGCGAGGTTTACCCTGAAGCCAAAGCGATTGGTAAACAGCTAAAGTACGCCAATAAAAAGAGAATCCCCCTGGCAATCATTGCCGGAACCCAGGAATTCGAGAACCAGAACTGGCAACTGAAAGACCTGAACCAGGGGACACAACTGACCCTGAATGAAGCCGATCTCATTGAAAAAATCAGGGAGATTCTTTCCGTCACGTAATGCGAAATGCAAATCCTGGTTGTTACCCCGTCTGCTGGATCAGTCAATCGCGAGATTACAAGGTTGCCCCCCTTCGAAAAGATGACACACGAAAGGTCTGCGGTTTTCCTGAATTCCTTTCGAGTAACTTTCTGATTCCCTTTTGAATCCCTCTGTTTGAAATTGGCTGATTTGAATCTCCTGATACTGGATCAGAATAATCGAGAATGAACCAACCTGATCGAAATAACATGAACCCCGAAACACTTGAATCGATGTTGCCGCATTGGCGACAGTGGGATATCGAGCACGTTTGGCATCCGTTTACACCGATGACGGCCTATGCCCGTGAAAAGCCGCCCATGATTATTTCCGGGAAGGGCTTTTACTTGCAGGATGCCTGCGGGAAGCGGTATCTGGACGGTATATCCGCGTTGTGGTGCAATGTGCACGGGTATCAGGTGCCGGAATTGGACGCCGCAATCGTTGAGCAACTTGGAAAGATCGCTCACACGACATTCCTGGGCGGGACCTCTCCCGCTGCGATCGAGTTGGCTCATCAACTCTGTTCAAGAACTCCCGGCGATTTGAACCACGTTTTCTATTCTGATGCCGGGGCAACAGCCGTCGAAGCCGCCTTGAAGATCGCGGTGCAGTATCATGCCCAGAAGCCCCAGCCCGAAAAACGAACCACCTTTATCCGGCTCGATGGAGCGTACCACGGCGATACGATCGGCTCGGTTTCCATCGGGCGGATCGATGCGTTTCATCAACCATTTGATGATCTGCTTTTCAAAACAATTACCGTTCCCTCACCTGTGCGGTATCGCATTCCCGAAAGCTACGATGAACAGGGCTGGATCGAATACTGTTATGACTCGGTTAGACAGGCGATTGCGGATCATGGCGACGAGGTGGCTGCGTTTGTGATCGAACCGCTCGTGCAGGGAGCCGCAGGAATACTGGTTCATGAACCCTCCTATCTGAAATTCGTTCGGGAAATAACTCGGGAACAGGGCGTGCCTTTGATTGCGGACGAAGTCGCGGTCGGCTTCGGCAAAACAGGGACACTGTTCGCTTGCGAGCAGGAAGAGGTTGTGCCGGATATCCTCTGTCTCGCCAAGGGGGTAACCGGTGGATATTTGCCGCTGGCAGCGACGGTTGTGACGGACGAAATCTATTCCGCCTTTCTGGGTGAACCGGAAGAGGGACGCACTTTTTTTCACGGACATACCTACACCGGCAATGCACTCGCCTGTGCGGTTGCGCTCGCCTCCTTGAAGTTGATCGAGGAGAATCAGGTTCTGCGGAATGTTGCGGAAATCAGTTCGCATTTGAGTCGTCGGCTTGAACAAATCAGCAATAATCCGCATGTGGGAGATATTCGCCAAAAGGGAGTCATGGTCGGGATCGAATTGGTCGCCGATAAAGACAACAAAACGCCTTTTGATCCGACGTTAAGAATGGGGCATCAGGTTACACTGGCTGCCCGAAAACGTGGTGTGATCGTTCGCCCATTGGGCGATGTCGTTGTCCTGATGCCTGCTATCGCGATGCCTGTTGAACAAATCGACGAATTATGCGATGCTGTGTTCGCTGCCATTGAAGAAACCTGTCATGCTGCGAGCGGTCATTGATATGTGGCGTTTTGAAGTATTTCCTCATTGAAAATTGCCGAATAACATTTAACGCCGGGGCACATTCAACATCGTTGGAAAAAGATAACGGTAGAAGTAACCAGGTTTGCCGGTAGTCAAGTTTGCCCGGTAACCAGGTTTGCCCGGTAACCAGGTTTGTCCGGACGAACTGCTGAGCTGCAACGCAGCACGCAATTGTTCCAGGGGAACTCCGCTCCGCTGCCGTGATAGTCTTTCGTCATGGGTGGGAGTGACGACAGAAA